>DASZVW010000559.1:0-5344 GCA_035546895.1 Polyangia bacterium | reverse complement strand
ATGGAGCGGGACGGCGCTGGCGGCGAGCGGGTGCGCGATCGAGGTGCCGCGCCAGATCGTCCCCTACACCCGGCGGCCGCCCGAGGTCGTGCCCGGCGTCCCGACGTACTACGCGACCTCGATGCCGCTCGACGGCTACGCCTCGGGGCTGCTGGTCGAGAGCCGCGAGGGGCGCCCCACCAAGATCGAGGCCAACCCCGCGCACCCCGCCACGCTGGGCGGGACCAGCCTGTTCCAGCAGGCGTCGATCCTGCAGCTCTACGACGACTGGCGCGGGCGGCGCGTGCGCCGGGGCGCCGACCCGAGCTCGTGGGAAGACCTCTTCGCCGCCCTCCGCGCGCCGCGCGACGACGGCGGCGCGCGGCTCCGGATCGTGATGGAGCCGACCGCGTCGCCGCTGCTGCTCGACCTCCTCGGGCGGGTGCGCCGGCGGTTTCCGGCGGCGCGGATGGCGTTCCAGTCGGCGCTGCCGATCGACGGCGGCGTGGAGGCGGCGCGGCTGGCGTTCGGGCGGCCGCTGCTCCCGCAGCTCGATCTCGCCCGCGCCGACGTCATCCTGGCGCTGGACTGCGATTTCCTGGAGGCGCTCCCGTTCTCGGTCCGCTACGCGCGGCAGTGGGCGCGCCGGCGGCGGCTCGCCTCGGCGCAGGATCGGACGACGCGGCTCTACGTCGCGGAGAGCCTGCTCGGCGTGACGGGCTCGATGGCCGACCACCGGCTGCGGCGGCCGCTGTCGCGGATCCCGGAGGTGGCGCTGGCGGTGGCCGCCGAGCTGCGCCTGCCCGGACAGCTCGCCGCGCTGGCCCGCCGCGCGCGCCCGGAGCCGGAGGTCGCGGCCTGGGCCAAGGGGGTGGCCGCCGACCTGCGCGGGCGTCCGCCCGGCAGCACCTTGGTCCTGGTCGGCGATCGCCAGCCGGCCGCCGTGCAGGCGCTCGGGCAGGCGATGAACGCCGCCCTGGGGAACGTCGGCGGCGCGCTGACCTTCACCGAGCCGGTGCTCCCGCGGCCCGGCGCGGGCGGCCTCGAGAGCTTCGACGAGCTGGTGGAGGAGATGCGCGCGGGGCGCGTCGACACGCTGCTGATCGCGGGCGTCAACCCGGTCTACACGGCGCCCGCCGACCTCGACTTCGCGGGCGCGCTGGCCCGCGTCCCGGAGAGCGTCTATCTCGGCGCCTACGAGAACGAGACCGCCGAACGGTGCCGCTGGTTCGCGCCCGAGGCGCACTACCTCGAGAGCTGGGGGGACGCGCGCGCTTACGACGGGACGATCTCCATGCTCCAGCCGCTCATCCACCCGCTGGTCGACGCGCGCACGGCGGGCGAGCTCCTGGCGGTGCTGGCGGGGGAGGGGCCGCCCGACGCCTACCGGTTGCTGCACGGGTTCTGGACCGGGGTCCGGGCGCTGCCGGACCTCGGCTGGCAGGAGGCGATCCGGCTCGGCCTGCAGCCGGGGACCGCGTTCGCGCCCGTCGCGACGGGGGCGGTCGACGTCGCGGCGGTCGGCAAGGCGCTGGAGCCGATCGCGGACGCGGCGGCGGCGCCACCGTCGGCGATCCCGGGCGCGCTCGAGATCGAGCTCTACCCGTCGCCGACCGTCCACGACGGCCGGTTCGCCAACAACGCCTGGTTGCAGGAGCACCCGGCGCCGCTCGAGAAGCTCACCTGGGACAACGCCGTGCTCGTCAGCCCGGCCACCGCCAAGGCGCTGGGGCTGGAGAACGAGCGGCTGGTCGACCTCTCGACGCCGTCGGCCTCCGTCCGGGCGCCGGTGCTGGTGGCGCCGGGGCTGGCCGACGGCGTGGCGGCGCTCTGGCTCGGCTACGGCCGGCGCGGGCAGGAGGCGGTGGCGGCCGGCGTGGGGGCCAACGCCTACCCGCTGCGGACGCGCGCGCACCTGCACGCCATCCCCGGCGCGCGCCTCCACCCCCGCGCCGAGCGCCACCCGCTGGCGCTCACCCAGGAACACTTCTACACCCACGATCGCCCCATCGCGCTGCGCCGGACGCTGGACGAGTACCGCCGCGATCCCGAGTTCACCGCGCAGTACCGGTCGCCCGCCTACTCGATGGTCCCCGAGTACCAGTACCGCGGCGACCAGTGGGCGATGTCGATCGATCTCGGCATCTGCACCGGCTGCGGCGCCTGCGCGCTCGCCTGCCAGTCGGAGAACAACATCCCGGTGGTCGGCCCGGACCAGGTCCGCAACAGCCGGGAGATGAACTGGCTGCGCATCGACACCTACTTCTCCGGCCCGCCCGAGGCGCCGCGGCCGATGCACCAGCCGATGATGTGCCAGCACTGCGAGAAGGCGCCCTGCGAGTACGTCTGCCCGGTGGGCGCCACCACCCACAGCCCCGACGGGCTGAACGAGATGGTCTACAACCGCTGCGTCGGCACGCGCTTCTGCTCCAACAACTGCCCGTACAAGGTCCGCCGCTTCAACTGGTTCGACTGGGGCGATCGGGTGCGGGTCAACCGCGGCCTCGTCCAGCTCCAGTACAACCCCGACGTCACCGTGCGCGAGCGCGGCGTGATGGAGAAGTGCAGCTACTGCGTGCAGCGGATCCGGGGCGCCCAGATCACCGCCGAGCTCGAGGGCCGCGCCATCCGCCCGGGCGAGGTGGTCACCGCCTGCCAGGGCGCCTGCCCGACGGGCGCCATCCAGTTCGGCTCGCTGGCCCACCGCAACACCGAGATGGTCCGCTGGCGGCAGCAGGACCGCAGCTACGCGGTCCTGCAACAGGAGGAGGGGACCGAGCCGCGCACCATCTACCTGGCCCGGATCGACAACCCCAACCGGGAGCTCGCCTGATGGCCGCGCCGTACGACGACGCGCCGACCGGCCCGCTCATCGCCGGGACGCGCACCGACGCCGAGCTGGCCGACCAGCTCCTGTCGCCGATCTGGACGCCCAAGTCGCGCGGCTGGCTGATCGCCTACGGCGTCACCAGCCTGGGCGCGCTGGCGCTGCTGGTGTTCGCCACCTGGACGGTCTGGACGGGCATCGGCCTGTGGGGGAACAACATCCCGGTCGCCTGGGCCTTCGCCATCACCAACTTCGTCTGGTGGATCGGGATCGGGCACGCGGGGACCTTCATCTCGGCCATCCTGCTGCTGTTCGAGCAGAAGTGGCGGACGTCGATCAACCGCTTCGCCGAGGCGATGACGCTGTTCGCGGTCATGCAGGCGGGGCTGTTCCCGCTCTTGCACCTGGGGCGCCCCTGGTTCTTCTACTGGCTGATCCCGTACCCGGCGGTCATGCAGGTGTGGCCCAACTTCAAGAGCGCGCTCCCCTGGGACGCCGCCGCGGTCTTCACCTACTTCACCATCTCGCTGCTGTTCTGGTACACGGGCGTGATCCCCGACCTGGCGGCGGTGCGCGACCGGTCGCCCAAGCGCTGGCAGAAGATCGTCTACGGCGTGTTCGCGCTCGGCTGGCGCGGCTCGGCCAGCCACCTGCGCCACTACCGCATCGTCTACGGCCTGCTGGGCGGGCTGGCCACGCCGCTGGTGCTCTCGGTGCACAGCGTGGTGTCGAGCGACTTCGCCATCGCCCAGCTCCCCGGCTGGCACTCGACCATCTTCCCGCCCTACTTCGTGGCGGGGGCGATCTTCTCGGGGTTCGCGATGGTGCTGACGTTGATGATCCCGATCCGGCGGGTGTTCGGGTTCCAGAACGTCGTCACCACCCGCCACATCGACAACGTCTGCAAGATGATCCTGGTCACCGGCTGGATCGTCACCTACTCGTACTTCTGCGAGTTCTTCCTGGCCTGGTTCGGCGGCGAGAAGGGCGAGATGTACACCATGTTCCGCGGCCTGCCGACCGGCCCGAACTGCTGGACCTTCTGGGTGACGATGTTCTGCAACGTCCTCATCCCGCAGCTGTTCTGGTTCCGCTGGTTCCGCACCACCCCGCTGGTGGCCTGGGTCCTCTCGCTGCTCATCAACGTCGGCATGTGGTGCGAGCGGTTCGTGATCATCGCGCTGTCGCTGCAGCGCGGGCACCTGCCGTCGATGTGGCACGCCTACGCGCCCACGGTGGTCGACTGGGGGCTGCTGGGCGGGACCATCGGCCTCTTCAGCCTGCTGTTCGTGCTGTTCCTGCGCTGGGTGCCGGTCATCCCGACGGCGGAGGTGCGCGAGCTCCACCACGAGCTCGAGCGCGAGCGGAAGCGGGAGGCGGCGTGACGAAGCGGCGCCCGATCCCGCTCGGCCTGGTGGCCGAGTTCACCTCGCCCGAGCAGCTCCTGGAGGCGATCGCGCGGATGCGCTCCCTCGGCTACCGCCAGCTCGACGCCTTCGTCCCCTATCCGGTCAAGGGGCTGGAGGCGGCGCTGGGGCTGCGCCGCTCGGGGCTCAACTGGCTGGCGTTCGGCGCCGGGCTGTTCGGCGCCGGGTTCGCCTTCTGGCTGCAGTGGTTCGTCAACCATCACCTGTTCCCGCTCAACATCGGCGGCCGGCCGTCGTTCGCCATCCCGGTGTTCATCATCATCACCTTCGAGACGATGGTCCTGTTCGCGGGGGTGACGTCGTTCGCCTCGCTGTTCTGGGTCTGCCGGCTGCCGCGGCTCGCCCACCCGCTGTTCGCCGTCGAGGGGTTCGAGAGCGCGACCCACGACGGGTTCTGGCTGGGCGTCAACGCCGACGACCCCAGCTTCGAGCCGGAGGGGACCGAGGCGCAGCTCGCCGCGCTGGGCCCGCGGCGCGTGGAGACGGCCCGGGGGCTCGCGTGACGGCCGCCCGCAGCCTGCTCGTCGCCGCGGCCGTCGCGCTCTGCGCGGGGGCCTGCCAGGGGGTGCTGCCCGAGCCCGACTTCGAGCGGATGATCACCCAGCGCAACGTCCGCCCGTACACCGGCGCGCCATTTTTCCCCGACGACCGCGCGATGCGCCCGCCGCCCGCGGGGACCATCGATCGCCGGCAGATCGTGGGACAGCCGGCGCTCACCGACGGCGTCGTCGCCGGGCGCTACGTGACGGCCTCGCCGATCCCCGTCGACCGCGCGCTGCTGGCGCGGGGGCGGGATCGCTTCGACGTCTTCTGCGCGGCCTGCCACGGGGTGCGGGGCGACGGGAGCTCGGAGGTGGCGCGCCACATGGAGCTGCGGCGGCCGCCGTCGCTGCTCGAGGATCCGGTGCGGGCCTTCCCGCCGGGCCGCGTGTTCCAGGTGATCTCGCTCGGCTACGGGCTCATGCCCAGCTACGCCGCCGAGCTGCCGGTCGCGGACCGCTGGGCGGCGGTGGCCTACCTGGGCGCCCTGCAGCTCAGCCAGTCGAGCCCGCTCGCCGGCCTGCCCGCCGACGTGCGCGCCGCCGCCGAGAGGAGCCTGCGATGACGGCCG
>DASZVW010000558.1:0-2420 GCA_035546895.1 Polyangia bacterium | reverse complement strand
GGCGGCGCCGGCCGCGGGGGCGACGATCAAGCTGCTGGCGGTCGGGGACGAGAACGGGGCGGGGGAGCTGGCGGCGATCGATCCGGTCGGGGCCCGTCACGCGCTGGCGGTGGCGCGCCACCCGGGGCTGCCGGGCAGCCTCTCCGCCGAGTTGGCGGCGCCGCGCGCCGGGAGCTATCGGGTGACCTGGACGCGCGGCGAGCGGACGCTCGCCTGCCGGACCATCGAGGTGACGGCCCGGGCGGCCAAGCTCGACACCGCGGTCGGCAAGACGGTCTGGACCGCGGCGCACGCCTGGGACCGCCGGTACGAGAACTTCTTCTCGGCCTGGATCGACGTGCTGTTCGACGCCCCGCCGGAGGCCTCGCTCGACTTCCGGCCGCTGCACCAGGCGCTGCGCGATCCGAAGCGGAACTTCCTGGCCGACTACCTCGGGCTGCGCGAGGACGACCCCAAGAACAAGGCCGCCATCGCCGCCACGCCCGACTGCGCCGACCTGCCGTACTTCCTGCGCGCCTACTTCTCCTGGAAGCTGCGGCTGCCGTTCGCCTTCCGCGACTGCGACCGCGGCACCGACGCCCGCCCGCCGCGCTGCTCGAACTTCTTCACCAACGAGGACCCGCCGTCGGGGAAAGACACGCTGGCGGCGGTGCGCGCCTTCCTGCGCCAGATGGCCAACCACGTGCAGTCGGGGAGCGCGCGCACGGCCCTCGACGACGACCAGACCGACTACTACCCGGTGGCGCTCGAGCGCCAGGCGCTGCGGCCGGGGACGATCTACGCCGATCCCTACGGCCACGTGATGATGGTGGTCCGCTGGGTGGCGCAGACGCCCGAGCGCGGCGGCCTGCTGCTGGCCGGCGACGGCCAGCCCGACACCTCGATCGGCCGCAAGCGGTTCTGGGAGGGGACCTTCCTCTACGCCAACGACGTCAAGAGCGCCGGGCCGGGGTTCAAGGCCTTCCGCCCGGTGGTGCGCGGCGACGACGGCAAGCTGGCGGCGCTCCCCAACAAGGCGATCGGCGGGCCCGCCGATCCCGCCCACGCGCCGTTCTCCGACGAGCAGGCCCGGATGAACGCCGACGCCTTCTCCGCGCGGATGGGGAAGCTCATCAACCCGCAGGGGCTCGACGCGGCGGCCGCCTACCGGGAGACGCTCGACGCGCTGACCGAGCAGCTCACGGTGCGGGTCGGCTCCGTCGACAACGGCGAGAAGTTCGAGAAGGAGAAGCCGACGGTCGTCCCGATGCCCGACGGTGCCAAGATCTTCGAGACCACCGGCCCCTGGGAGGACTACGCCACCCCCTCGCGCGACATGCGGCTCCTCATCGCCATGAACGTGCTGCTCGGGCTGCCCGATCGGATCGTCAAGCACCCCGAGCTCTACAAGCTGGGCGGCCGCAAACCGGCCGACGTCCGCGCCGAGATCGTCAAGCTGCACCAAGCGCTGGTCCCCACCCGCGGCATCACCTACACCCGCAGCGACGGCTCGCCCCAGAAGCTGACCGTCGCCGACCTGCTCGCCCGCCGCGCGGCGCTGGAGATGGCCTACAACCCCAACGACTGCGTCGAGACCCGCTGGGGCGCCGCGGCCGGGACCCCGGAGGCCGCCACCTGCCAGCGCCACGCGCCGCCCGACCAGCAGGCCAAGATGGCCGAGGTCCGCGTCTGGTTCCACGAGGCGCGCCGCCCCGCGCGGTAGCGGCGCGCGCTACGCCGTCTTGAGCAGGCGGCGGGCGAGGTCCAGCTCGATCTCGTCGCAGGCCTTGACCCCGCTCTCGCGGGCGATCACCAGCGCCTCGAGGAGCTCTTTCGCGCGGGCGTCGCTGCCGTCGTAGTCGCGCGCCATCTGGCGCAGATCCCGCTCCATGTCCTCCAACATGTCCTGGAGAATGACGGCGTCGGGAACGCCTCCGGAGCGACGCATCTCCTCGAGCCGCCTCGTCAGCTCTCGACCCTCTTCAGGGCTGTAGTCCGAGTTGTGCCGCCTCACAGGATCTCTCCGGTCCGCCGCGTGCCCTTCAGTCTAACCCCGAGAACGCTAACTGTCTTCTCCCCGATGGAGTAGAAGACCCGGTAGCCGTCGACGCGAACTTCCCACGTTGGATGTGGGTAGCCGACCGGGATGTCGTCTCCCGGTCGGAGCGGCTTCCGGTTTCGCGTCTCCACCTCGGCTTGGTGAGCGAGCGCGAGCACCGCGGCTCGGATTCGCGGCCGGTAAAAGCTACGCACCCGCATTAGCTCGTTCCGGCTTTGCTCGGACCATCTAATCCGATACATCGGCGCTCGCCCACATCGCGGTCCGTTGTCGGCGGCAGCGAGCGATTTGGTGCGCCGAGCGCGGCGACCGAATCCCGTCGGTACCCGGTAGCAATCGGCACCGTCGGCGTTGTACGCTCCCGGGCCATGAAGGTGGGTAT
>DASZVW010000557.1:0-6596 GCA_035546895.1 Polyangia bacterium | reverse complement strand
CCCACCACACCTTCTCCCACGATGGCCCCACCTACCTGGGCGCGCTGTCCATGTGCCAGGGCTACAACAACATGGGCCAGTGCACCGGCGTCAGCGACATGTACGCCGCCGGCAACCTGAACCTCTACTCGAGCACCGCGCAGCAGGAGGCGATCGACCAGTTCTACGCCACCCAGGTCGCCTACCTGGCGCAGAAGCTGAACGGGCTGGCCGGCGCCAACAGCGGCACCCTGCTCGATCAGTCGGTGATCTGCTGGTCGAGCGAGCTCGACATGGGGGCGGCCCACAACCACGACGACACGCCGTTCGTGCTGGTGGGCGGGGCCAACGGTCAGCTCAAGACAGGCAACCTGGCCACCTTCCCGCTCGACCTCATCGACGGCAGCGAAGCCACGGCCGAGAAGAACGACCGCTCCCACAACGATCTCCTTCTGACGTTAGCCAAAGTGATGGGCACCCCGATGTCGACGTTCGGCGAGCCGACCTACTGCACGGGTCCCATCGCGGAGATCCTCAACTCGTAGCCGCCCGGGCCGCGCGAGCGCCCCCCTCAGGGGACGTAGACGGTGTCGCCGGGCATGATCACCAGATCCTGCTCGGGGTGCTTGCCGGTCAGGATCGCCGTCTCGTCGACGGGGATCCGGCGGACGGCGCCGTTCGCGCCGCGCCGGATGATGACGGTCTGCTCGGGGCTGGCGAACTTGTTCGGCCCGCTGGCCAGCGTGATCGCCTCCGACACGGTGACGTAGTGGTTGGAGTTGTAGGAGCCGGGCTTCTCGACGTTGCCGTTCACCACGAAGCGGTAGCTGTTCACGGCGGAGACGGCCACGGTGACGATCGCCGACTCGTCCTTGATGTAGGCCTTGAGCCGGCTGGTGATCTCGTCGCGGACCTCGCTCGGTGAGCGCCCGGCCGCCGGGATGTCCCCCACCAGCGGCATGGTGATGGTGCCGTCGGGGCGCACCACGGCGTCGCCGCTCAGGTCCGGGTTGTGCCACACGTTGATGCGCAGGACGTCCGACGGCCCGAGCAGGAAGCCCCCTTTGCGCGGGTCGGGCTCGTTCGCGTAGTTGTAGTAAGGCTGCGGGGTGGCGCATCCCACCAGCGTGAGGGCCAACGCCAACGCCGCCGCTGCCGAGCTCGGGAATCTCACGGCCCGTAAATATCACGAAAAGGCGAGCCCCGGCGCTGCGGCCGCCCGCCCGGCTACCAGGTGATGCGCTGCCGGCCCGTCAGGTGGCGCCAGAGCCCGACCACCGCCGCCGCGTTGAGGACCACGAAGGTGCGGGCCACGCCAGCGAGCCGCCCCGCCCGCGCGCCGGCCAGCGCCGCCAGGTAGAACGCCGCCTGCGCCCAGAAGAGACCCCGCGCGGCGAGGCCGCCCGCCCCCGAGAAGGCGACCCAGGCCGAGGCGGCCGCCAGCGCCACCATCAGCCAGGGCGCGATCAGGCGCAGGACCTTGTGCGAGAAGGTCTCCAGCCAGATCGGGTTCCGGCGCGGGAGCAGCAGCGCCGGCAGCAGCGCGAAGAGCTGGAAGTTCCCGGCCAGCGTGCGGACCTTGCGGCCGAACTCGCGCTCGTCGGCGAAGGCGGTGTCGCGCGCCTCCGCCTCCCGGACCACCTCCACGCGCCGCCCCTCGAGCACCAGGCGCATCGGCATCCAGACGTCGTCGAGGACCAGCCCCTCGGGGAGCGGCGCGAAGTCCCGCCGGCGCATCATGGCGATCGCCCCCGTCATCCCCACCACGCCGCGAAAGCAGGACTCCTGCCAGCGGATCCACTCCTCGTAGCGCCAGTAGACGCCGCTCCCCTCGCCGCCGGTCAGGACCAGCCGCCCGGTGGCGCACCCCACGTCGGGGTCGGCGAGCGCCGCCGCCAGCGCCCGCACCGCGTTGGCCGAGAGCGGCTGCCGCACGTCGCCGAGCAGGACCAGCTCGCCGCGCGCCTCGGGGAAGAGGCGGTTGAGCGCCGTCGGCTTCCCGCGCCGCGCCGGCTCGGCGAACACGCGGATCCGCCCGCCCGCGGCCGGCGCCGCCGCCAGCGCGCGCGCCACCGCCTCGCTGTCGTCGCCGCACCCGTCGCAGTAGACGAGGATCTCGAGCCGGTCGGCCGGGTAGTCCTGCGCGAGCAGGCTCTCGATCTTGGCCGGCAGCAGCGCCGCGCCGTCGAACACCGGGAGCACCGCCGTCACGACGGGGAGCTCGCCGCCGAGCGCCCCGCGCCGGCGGCGCGGGCGCAGCCGGGCGCAGGCGCCGATCAGCGCCGGATAGCCGAAGTAGGTGTACGCCAGGAGCGCCGCCGCCGCCCAGAGGAACGCCGCGACCACGGCGCGCTCAGGTCCCGCGCGCGCGCAGCATCACCAGCGGCGTGCGGATCAGGATCGACAGCTCCAGCGGCACGAAGGTGCGCAGCTCCTCCATCGCGGCCGTGTAGGCCAGGTCGTAGAGCAGCTTGATGCGCATGTGATCGGCCTGGGCGTCCTCGGCCCCCTCGATCTTGAAGGGATTGGTGAGATCCTTCTCGAAGGGGAGGATCTCGCTCCCCGGCAGCGGCTTGCCGCTGTAGCCGAGGCTCACCTGGGCGAGCCCGGTGATCCCCGGCTTGACGTCGCGCATCCGCTCCTCGAAGTACGGAATGGCGCTCGCCAACTGCTCGGCCAGCTCCGGGCGCTCCGGGCGCGGGCCCACGATGCTCATGTCGCCGAGGAAGACGTTGATGAACTGCGGCAGCTCGTCGAGGCGCGTCTTGCGCAGCACCCGCCCCACCCGCGTGATCCGCGGATCGTTCTCCGTCGCCAGCACCGGCCCGGTCAGCTTCTCCGCGTCGGGGCGCATCGAGCGGAACTTGAGCATGAAGAACTCCCGAAACTTCGGCCGGGGGATGCCGTCCTCCTGGTCGTCCGACGCGCGTCCGAGCTGACCGGCCCGCCGCTGACGAATAAAGATATCGCCCGGCGAATCGATGTAGACTGCCGCGGCGATCAGGGGGAAAAAGGGTAAAGTGATGGCCAGGCCGAGAACCGAGCCGACGACGTCGATCAACCTTTTTGCGACGCGGACTGAGCGAACCACGCCCGTACGCTACACCGAAACCCCGAACTTCCGATATGACACCGTGGATGCATCGAGCACAGACGAGGCGGCAGCCTTGATTCGCCTCCAGCTGCTCGGAATATTGGAGCACCGGGACGTTGCTCTCCGTGCGGTGTCGACGGCGTGCAAGCTGGTCACGCCTCGCCCGCAGGGGCCCGCATGGAACGAATTCCAAATGCAAGTCGTCTCCGCCGTCGGCGAGGCATTCAACAACATCGTCCTGCACGGCTACGCCAACCGGAAGGAAGGGAGCATCGATCTCCGGATCCAAACCAGGCGCGGCTACATCAGAATAGAGCTGCGCGACTGGGGGTCCGGGTTCGATCCGACGGGGGTTCCGCCACCCGCGTTCGACACCCTCCCCGAGTCCGGCCTGGGCCTCTTCATCATGCAGTCGTTCATGGAAATGGCGTACCGTCTGGGCCGCCCCAACCTGCTCACCCTGAGCAAGCGTTTCGTGGATCGCTCGAGCGCCGCCCGCAAGAGCGAAGGTGCAACATGAGATTCGAGATCAAGGCCGCAAGCGGTGTGACTCACCTGGCGATCGAAGGGGAGCTCGACGCCGTCAGCGTGTCGGACCTCCGCCCCGATCTCGAGAAGCTGGTGAAGGCCAAGCCGCCCATCGTGGAGGTCGACCTATCTTCGCTGCGCATGGTCGACAGCTCCGGCGTCGGGGCCCTCGTCTCGCTCTATAAGCGCGTCCGCGCGCAGGGGGGGAGCGTGGTCATCAAGGGGCTGCGCGATCAGCCGCTGGCCATCTTCCGCCTGCTCCGCCTCGATCGGGTGATGCTGAACGCCGACACGCGCAGCACTCCGCCACCGGCGCATAAGCAGTCGAAATCACGCCATTAGACCTTCCGATCGCGCCGGCCGGATCCCATCTCAAGAGCGTCCGCCCGGTGACGTAAAAAGCGCCGCGCGTTCGCCGGGAGCTGCCGAATCAGGGATGGCCCTCGGGCACGTAAAATAGCGTTTTCACTGGCGTAACATGCCTGCTTGGAGTACCTTTGAGCGCCCAGGTGGGATCCGTTTGGCCGCGTCGCGGGATATAGGAAGATGGATTCGAGCACCACTGACATGACGTCACCGCTTGTCATCGACACTGCGCTCGGCGAGCCGGCCGTGCCGAGCCCGCTCGCGCAGGCGATCGCCGCGCTCGGCGAGCCCGAGTCGCCGTCGGAGCTGGCGCAGCGCCTGGCGGTGGTGATCGCGATGCTGTGGCCGCAGATCGCGGACGCCGATCTGTTCCTGCCCGAGAAGGGGCGCCCGCTGCGCGGCGTGCGCGACGCGCGCGCGGGCGCCGGGCTGCTGGCCACGCTGAACGCCGTGTGGGGACCGATCGCCGCCCGCGGCCTGATGCCGGTCACGCCGACGCTGCTGCCGAGCGACGCCGCCGCCGGCCGCGGCTCGACGATGTCGACGCCCATCTTCTCCGGCAAGTCGCTGGAGGGGTTCCTGGTCGTCCAGCGGCGGCTCGACGCCCCGGCCTTCACCATCGCCGATCTGGAAGGGCTGGCCGCGCTCGCCGAGGGCGTGGGCGGCGTGCTGCCGCGCGCCCGCGCCCACGCCGGCGCGCCGGGCAGCTCCTGGCTGGAACAGGACCTGGCGGCGGCCGGCGCCATCCAGCGGACCTTCTTGCCGGAGCCGATCGGCGACAACTCGGCCGGCGTCCGCGTGGTCACCGAGTACATGCCCGCCTACTCCGTGGGCGGCGACTTCTACGACTTCGTCGATCTCGGGAACGGGCGGGTCATGGGCGTCATCGGCGACGTCTCGGGCAAGGGGGTGACGGCGGCGCTCACCATGGGTCGCGTCAGCGCCGACATCCGGCGCCTGGCCACCGAGGTCTCGGGGCCGGCGGAGCTGCTCGAGCGCCTCAATCACACGCTGTCGCTGCGCATGCAGGACGACCGCTTCGTGACCGCGCTCTGCGTCCTCCTCGACGCCCCCAACAAGAAGTGGATCTTCGCCAACGCCGGGCACGTGCTGCCGCTCCTGCGCCGCTCGACCGGCGTCGTGTCGCGCGTCGCCTACTCGTCGGGGCCGCCGCTCGGCATCGTGGCGCACGCGCAGTACCGCGAGGAGACCATCTCCGCGGCGGCCAAGGACATCCTGCTGCTGGCCACCGACGGCGTGTTCGAGATCCTCTCGGCGCCGCGCCGTCCCTGCTCGACGATGGGGCAGTGCCAGTTCACCGAGCTGGTCGGCAGCGCGCCTCACGACGTCGCCGAGATCAGCCGCCGCATCGTCGCCACCGCCGAAGAGGCGACCACGGGCGGCCGCGACGACCTGGCGCTGCTCGGCATCCAGATCGCCGGCTGACCGCCGGGCCGGCTACGCCCGCCGGCCGGCGTACCAGGCGACGGTCCGCTTGAGCCCCTCGGCGAAGGAGACGGCCCCCTGGTACCCGAGCCGCTCGCGCGCCGCGGTGATGTCGGCCAGCGAGTGCTTGACGTCGCCGACCCGCCCGGGCGCGTAGGTGATGGGGACCTCGTGGCCGACGATCCCGCCGACCAGCTTCACCACCTCGTTCAGGTTGATGGCCGCTCCGCAGGCGACGTTGAACACGCCCCCCGAGGCGCCGGGCGCCGCCCCCGCCAGGAGGTTCGCCTCCACGGTGTTGTCGATGAAGCAGAAGTCGCGCGACTGCGTGCCGTCGCCGTAGATGGTGACCCCCTGGCCGCCGAGCGCGGCGGTCACGAAGCGCGGGATGACCGCGGCGTACTCCGACTTCGGGTCCTGGTGCGGCCCGAAGACGTTGAAGTAGCGGAGGCAGACCGTCTCCAGGCCGTAGGCGCCGGCGAACACCTGGCAGTAGTGCTCGCCCGCCAGCTTGGAGACCGCGTAGGGGGAGAGCGGCATCGGCCGCATCGTCTCCACCTTGGGGAGCGTCGGCGTGTCGCCGTAGGCCGACGAGGAGGCGGCATAGACCACCCGCCGCACGCCCGCCTTCTTGGCGGCGTGGAGCAGCTTGAGGGTGCCGTTGGTGTTGGCGTCGTTGCTGCCGATCGGATCGGCCAGCGAGCGCGGCACCGAGGGGATGGCCGCCTCGTGGAACACCAGCTCGACGCCGGCCAGCACGCGCGCCAGCGCCGCCTCGTCGCGGATGTCGCCCTCGACGAGGTCGACGTCCTTGGCGATGTCGGCCAGGTTCTCGCGCTTGCCCGAGAAGAAGTTGTCGATCACGCGGACCTTGTCGCCGCGGGCGATCAGGGCGCGCGCGATCGAGGACCCGATGAAGCCGGCGCCGCCGGTGATGAGGCAAGAGGTGGCCATGACGTCACCCTAGCCGATGCCCGGGCGGTTTCCTAGGAGGGCGTCGCCGTAAAGGCGACGGTGAGCGAAGCGAACCATGCCCGACGACGTGCCGCCCGAAGGCGGCCTAGGAGGGCGTCGCCGTAAAGGCGGCGGTGAGCGAAGCGAACCATGCCCGACGACGTGCCGCCCGAAGGCGGCCTGGCCGGCAACCGCCCGGCTCGGGATTCCGAAGACGGCGCGTGCGACT
>DASZVW010000556.1:0-7016 GCA_035546895.1 Polyangia bacterium | reverse complement strand
ATCCCGGGAGCGCCGCTCTGCGAGACAGCCGCCGCGACGCGCTCTCGACGCTGCGCGAGCTCCACGCCGCGTCGAACCCCTTCCGCTTCATCATCGACTCGGAGTGGGCGGGCCGTGGCCTCGCGCCGACGAAATGACGGCGCGGTATCAAGATCGCTCAGTGCGCCCCCCGACGACTGGGGCACCCCGACGAGCTTCGTCACCCGGTCCTGTCATCGCTCCGGCCTGCACACCTGATCGGCCTCGGCAGAAGAACGCTTGTCGCCCGACCGGGGGTGTTTACAGGGTGGCCGGCTCCCGATGAACAGGGAGAAAGGAGGCATGCCATGACGAACCTGACCCGACGAACCGTTCCGACGATTACAACCTTGAACCCGCTGCACGTGATGGACGCGCTCCTGCGCTGGGACCCGATCCGCGACGCCGATCTCGGAGCGCCCACGAGCGCGTATGCGCCGGCCTTCGACGTGAAGGAAACCAAGGACGCCTACGTCATCCAGGCCGATCTGCCGGGTATCCGCGAGGGCGCGCTGGACGTCACCGTCACGGGGGCGGTGGTGACGGTCTCGGGCAAGCGCGAACCGGCCCTGGGCGGGACCGACGAACGGTACTACGCGCTGGAGCGCGGCTACGGCGCTTTCTCGCGCACGTTCACGCTCCCGGAGGGCGCGAACGTCGACGATCTCAGCGCCAACCTGGACCAAGGGGTGCTCACACTGCACATCCCGAAGCGCCCGGAGGTGCAGCCGCGAAAGATCAGCCTCAAGAAGGACAATCGCGGGAACAGCTGAGACGGAAGGCGGACGGCGGCGTCGGGCTCGCAAGCGACCGCCGCCGTCTGCCGGACAGTTTGCCCCGGAGGAGCCCCCGGCGACGTGCGGGTTCAAGACGCCATGAGGATCTCGTTTTTGAGCGACACCGCCGCGCGTGCGGCGGTCACCATCATCGAGAAGTACGGCTACGCGGCGACGGCGGTCGGGACCACGGTCTGGACGGACTGCCCCGCGCTGCTCGCGGTACCGGCGATCGGCCGAGATGTCGGCCTGGACCGCGTGGAGAAGGTGCAGCTCGCTGGCGGACCGGATAGTGCTGGGCACGGGCTGGACGACGCGGTGTCGGCCGCCTGAGACCGACCCGCTCTGGGCCCCGGCCACTCGACGAGCTCGGCTGCATCACCTGCGGGCGGGATGAATTTGGAACGATCTTCGGTTTCGGGATCCGGAATGGGACCTTCGGATGCCGAGCGTGTCGGGGCGACGTCGAGCTTGTCGACGCGCTCCCCGTGACTAGGTGTCCCAGCAAGGAGGTGAAAAAATGGCGAACCTGATCAAGCGAGAGAATCGAGAGGTCGCGCGCAGCGCGAGCCCCGAGCACCGCTTGGATCCCTTCCGCGTGATGGACGCGCTCATGCGATGGGATCCCTTCCGTGGCGAATGGGGCGGTGGCGGGAACGTGGAGTTCGTACCTCGGTTCGACGTGAAGGAAAACAAGGACGCTTACGTCATCCAGGCGGATCTCCCTGGGGTGAAGGACGAAGAGCTCGAGGTCTCTCTCAGCGGCAACCTGCTGACCATCAGCGGCAAACGCGAGGAGGAACATCGGGAAGAAGGGGAGAGCTACTACACGATGGAGCGGAGCTACGGAAACTTCGTCCGCAGCTTCACGATGCCCGACGGCGTGGACTCCGAGAACGTGAGCGCCGACCTCAAGCAGGGCGTCCTCACGGTGCGTGTCCCCAAGAAGCCCGAAGCTCAGCCGAAGCGGATCTCGATCGGGAAGGGGGCCGAGAACAAGGCGAAAGCCTGAGGCTCGGTCGTTCATCGGCAGTCCCGGGGGGTGTCAGCCGCAGAGAACGGCGGTGTCCCCCGGGTCCATATCCGGACCGGAACCGGCTGTCTTCGGTCCGCTCAGGAGCCACCGCCATGCACGAAACTGAAGAGAGCGTCGATTCTCAAACCGAGGTCAGGCACCTGCTCCGGACCGTAAAGACGGCCTTGGAGCTGGCGATCGTCGCACGGGCCCCGATCGACCTTCTCAACCGGCTCGGTCGGGTATCCGGCCTGCTGGACGCCGTCAGTCAGCTGCCCCACGAAGAGGGACCGGCGCGGACGATGACCCCGAGCGTGATCGCCGACGGCCTCGCGGCCGTCGCTGCCTGGGAGAAATGGCACCAAAGCCGGACGGCGGTCGCCTAGACGCGATGGTGCTCTCGTCGTCGAGGATGACGAGGACTTCCGCGCGGTGCGCGACTGGTCCTGAAGCCATGGCGGCGGGAACGCGCGCGCGCTCCCGCCGCCATGCCGATAGCGCCGGACGCGCGCGGGCGCCTTCAGATCTGATTCTCGGCGGCCGGCGGAGGCGAAGCACCGACCATGTCGATGTCTTCGAGCTCCTCTGCGGGCAGCCAGGCACGTAACTCGTCGCGCGCGCGGCGCCTCGGAAGGTGAAGACGCATCCGTGCGCTCTTCAGGCGGTCCTCTACGGGGCGAACCGTGTGTCGCACGGTTCGGATGATGGCGCTCTGTTCCATGGGAACGCTCCTCCGTTAGGTGCGCCCGTCGTGGGCATCAACCTCAATCGCGTCTCAGCCCGGGATATTCCCGAACACGTCGCCCGATCAGACGATCTCGGACACCCGTCCACGGCGCTTGCCTACCCGGCCGCGCGATTCAGTTCTAAAGAGTCTCGAGAAGCGCATGGGGCGGTTCGGGTCACGAAGCTCAGTCGGCGGCGGAGGACACGGATCGGCGCCAGCGACATCTCCTGGCGGACCACCATTCTGGCGCGACGGGCTGGCGATTGCTCGCCGCGCGATCGAGGGACAGGGCGGTCGGATCGGCGTCGACTTCAATGGGGATCGCGGCCGTCATTTCCGACTGACGTTGGCAAACTGCCGCATTGATCGAACGAATCAGGATTCTCCGTAGTTGACAGTGTGCGCCAATGCGTGGCACTTCGATTGCCGCGGTGGACATCAGACACTGACGCGACCGTGCGACCGGCGCGGTCCCATTCTCGGGCCGCACCCGGATCAGGGATTCAGACGCGGAGGAGGGATCATTGGAAGTGGCGAACAGACCTCTTGAATATTCACCAGAAGAACGGCGCCTGCGGCGCATCGGACCCAGGAACAGTCCTCGCTATGTCACGTTCTCATCAGGTCTGGACCCGGATGATCTGCTGTTAATTGCTGCCCATGACCTTCGATCGCCCCTCGCCGCGGCCAAGCTGCAAGCCGGTCGCATCGAACGCGTCCAGCGTTCCGGAAAGCAGATGTCGACCAGCGAGCTCGCATCCGTCTCGTCGACGATCTCGCGCGCGATCGATCACGCTTTCGTGTTGATCGACGACCTCTTGCTCGCCGGCCGGGGCACCGGGGGCGGAACGGTCGCAAGTACGGTGGCCGAGCTCGAGGCGATCGTCCGTGAAGTCGTCAACCTGCAACGCGAAGCCCTGAAGGTCGCCGGTTGCCGGGTGACCTTTCGTCGCGGCAGACGGCTGTCCGGAGAGGCCCGCGGTTGCTGGAAAGCCGGCGCGGTGCGGATGATCGTGTCCAATCTGCTCCGAAACGTGATCAGACATGCCCCGGGCTCCCCGGTGACCATCACGATGAATCGCCGGGGCGATCAGCTGCGCCTGGTTTTCTCGGACCGCGGACCAGGGTTGCCCGGCGGTGATTTGGAACCAGCTGCGCCTCGCCAGAAACACACCCACGGACTCGGGCTCTGGATCGTGCAACGCGCGGTACATGATCTGAACGGGACATTGACGATCCTGAGCCGACGAGGACAAGGACTGTCGTTCGACATCCGGATTCCGGGCTTCGCCCCAGAACCGTAGCGGCGCCGGGCGCCACCGCGGGCGGCGGCGGTCCACGATCCCCGGCCGGCCAGCGAATCTAGGATCGTTCTTCCCTGCAGCAACGGCTCAGCGTCTCAGGAGACCCTGAAATGGCGGCACGCCGCCAGTGGGCGGCGCCTGGTCAGGCCGCCGCGTTGTAGAGCGCGGTTTGGTGGGCGGTGACGATGGCGACGAGCTCGTCGGCGGTGACGTCGGCGCGGTAGGTACACACCGCCGCGATCTTCGTGGCTCCGATGGCCGCGTTGACCTTCATCTCGTAGTCGATGAAGTCCTTGCTCTGCTCGGTTCCCGAGACCCAGCCGGCGTCGCCAGCCGCCCGCAAGAACTTGAAGCCCTTCGACAGAGCCTGATCCTGTTTGACGAGCAACGCCTGGGCGATCTCTTCGAACGATTTGAGCCGATCCAGCGAGCCGAGGTACCAACTCCGGTGCGACAGCACCTCGAGCTGGCCGCTGGCGAGATAGCCGTCGACGCCCGCCACGTGCTCGGCGAGCGCCTTGTACGCATCCTTGCTGGGGACGGCGTTCGGGACCACCCACAGGCACCCCTCGCCGTTCTTGAGTCCCTCGGCCATGTAGGGAGACACCATGTCGAGGAGCTGCTTCCAGTCCCGATAGAACCGACAGCAGTGCCAACCCGGCTCTACGCTCTTGATCGTCGCGCCGGGCCCCGTCTCGGGGACGTCGATGACGCCGTGCCCGGCGAGATGGACGAGGACCTTGGCGAGGTCTTCGGTGTTCAATCCCGCCGAATCGATATTGAGCTCGGGAGGGAATAGGCCGGCGAGCACAGCCGAAGTCTGTTTCGCCGCGGGTATCCCCAAAGCCAAGAGCTGAGCCCGTACGTGCTCCGGAAGAAAACCTGCGTCCGGTTGCATTTCAGAAGAAACCTTAGCACGCGCTCAGCGTGACTCAGTGGAACCGATCCGCATAGGCACACATCCTGACCCTCGCTATTCAGACTTCCTCGAAGTGGCCGTCCCCGTGGCCGGCCGTATTGGCGAACGCAGGTAGGCGATGGTCCGCGCGGGCCCCGGGCTCCATTCGTCGCTACTTCCCCTGCAGCGAGGCGAAGAGGTCCTCGAACACCTTGGGCGGCACGGGCTTGACCAAGTGGTGGTCGAATCCGGCTTCGCGCGAGCGCGCGCGGTCGGCCTCTTGGCCGTAGCCCGAGACCGCGATGAGCACCGGGACGCGATCGCCGAGGCGGGCGCGCATCTGCCGGGCGAGCTCGTAGCCGTCCATGACGGGCAGCCCGATGTCGACGAGCGCCACCTCCGGCTGGAACGACTCGGCGGCTGCCAGCCCGCTCGGCCCATCATTCGCGGTGCGGGTGGTGTGGCCCATGGCCTGCAGAACGGCTTCGAGCATTTCGGTCATCTCTTCGTTGTCGTCCACGATGAGCACGCGGCGGCGCGGTGCGTCCGGACGCGCTCGGGGCGCTTCGATCACGGGCGCCTCCGGCTGGTCCGACGGCGCGATGGAGGGGAGGCGGACGATGAACTCGCTCCCTTGGCCCAGGCCGCCGCTCGAGACGCTCACCGTACCGCCGTGCAGGGTCACGATGCTCTTGACGATGGCGAGGCCCAGCCCTAACCCGCCCCCGGCGCGATCGAGAGACCGCTCTCCTTGCGCGAACAGATCGAACACGCGAGGGAGCAGGCTGGCCGCGATCCCGATGCCGTTGTCGCGGACGCTCAGCGAGACGGTGCCACCCTCGTCGCGTGCCGCGATCGCTACCTTCCCCCCGGCGTTGGTGTACTTGGCGGCGTTGGTGAGCAGGTTGGCCACGACCTGGACCAGGCGGGCTCGGTCTCCGTGGACGTAGAGCTGGCCGCGCGGTACGTCGATCTCGACTTCGTGCCGCCGCTTGTCGAACACGGGACGCGCGATCTCCAGCCCGTCCGCGACGAGGTCGGCGACGTCGACGTCCGCCGGACGGATCTCGAGCTTGCCGCGCGCGATGCGGGAAACGTCGAGGAGGTCATCGACGAGCTGGACCAGATGCCGTACCTGGCGATCGATGATCGATCGTTCGCGCTCGACCTGCTGGGCGCCCTGTCGCCGCATGAGCGCCAGGGCGTTGACGATCGGGGCCAGCGGGTTGCGCAGCTCGTGCCCGAGCATCGCCAGGAAGTCGTCCTTGACGGCGTTGGCGCGCTCGGCCTCCGCGCGCGCCGCCGCCGCCAGCGTCTGGAGGCGCTTGCGTTCCACCGCGTAGCGGATGGCGCGGGGCAGGAGCAAGTGCTCGGCCTGACCCTTGACCAGATACTCCTGGGCGCCGGCGCGCATGCTCTCGAGCGCGACGTCCAAGTCGTGAAGCGCGCTCAGCACCACAATCGGCGCGCCGGGGGCGGCGGCCGCGACCCGCTCCAGCGCCTCGGTGCCGTCGGCGTCGGGCAGACCGAGGTCGAGCAGCACGACGTCGAACGCCTGGCGCGCGATCTCGCCGAGGGCGGCCTCGAGCGTTCCCGCGGAGGTAATCCGATACGGCGCTCCTTCGGCGTCGATGAGGACTTCCCGCAGGAAACGGGCGTACCCGGGTTCGTCCTCGACCAGCAGGACCTGCATGTCGCTCACGCGTTCGTCTCGTGGGGCGCGAGCCGCACGATGCCGAACCAGAAGTCTTCGATCGATTGGACCACCTTGATGAACTGATTCAGGTCGACCGGCTTCGTGATGTAGCAGTTGGCGTGCAGGCGGTAAGTTCTGAGCACGTCCTCCTCCGCGTGCGAGGTGGTCAGGATGACGACCGGGATGATCGCCAGCTCCGGATCGCTCTTGATCTCGGCGAGCACCTCCCGGCCGTCCATGCCGGGCAGGTTGAGATCGAGCAGGATCAGGTCGGGCCGCCGCTGGTCCGCCCGCCGCAAGAACTCCAGCGCCGCCTCGCCGTCGTAGACGACGTGGATGGCGTTCCGGACCTTGGCTTCCTTGAGGGCTTCGAGCGTGAGTCGGACGTCGGCGACCGAGTCGTCGACGAGGAGGATTTCAATCATGAGTTACCTCGAATCTTGGCTTCGATCGGGAGGCGGATCAGGAAGGTCGCGCCCTGGCCGGGGCTGGAGCGCGCCTCGATCGTGCCGCCGTGACGCTCGATGATCTTCTTGCACACGGCGAGACCGATTCCAGTCCCTTCGGTGTCCCGGCGCAGGC
>DASZVW010000555.1:0-2742 GCA_035546895.1 Polyangia bacterium | reverse complement strand
GCAAGGTCGACGTCCGCATCGTGGCCGCCACCAACCGCGATCTGGGGCGGATGGTGGAGGAGGGGAAGTTCCGGCGCGACCTCTTCTTCCGGCTCAACGTGGCCGCAATCGCGCTGCCGCCGCTGCGCGAGCGGCGCGACGACATCCCGCTCATGGTGGAGCACTTCCTCGGCAAGCTGGCCAAGCGCGACGGCCGCCCGGCGCCGAAGCCGATCGACCCGGCCGCGGTGGCGCGCCTGTGCGCCTACCGCTGGCCGGGCAACGTCCGCGAGCTGGAGAACGAGGTGACCCGCGCCGAGGCGCTGTCGGGCGCGCGGATCACGGCCGGCGACCTGGCGCCGCGGATCGGCGCGGTCGAGGACGCCGGGGTGATCGCCGCCGAGGACCACGACAACCTGGTCCTCAAGCCGCGCGTCGAGCGCCTCGAACGGTCGCTCCTACGGGAGGCGCTCGGGCGGGCCGGGAACAACCAGACCAAGGCGGCCGAGCTCCTCGGGCTCTCGCGCTTCGGCTTGCAGAAGAAGCTCAAGCGTTACAATTTCGTTCTCTAGACCGCGAACCATGTTGCGGACGTTGCCAACCTCGTTGCCGCCCGAAGGAGCGATCGCCAATCCTCCTGCGGCGGTAGCTCGGCGTGGCGCTTGCTACTCGACCGGGAGGGGGAGCTCGACCTGATGACCACACTTCGCCGCCGCCTGATGAAGCTCGGGCTCCTCGTGGGGGGCTCGGCGCTCCTCTGGTCGTGCGTGGCGCCCATCCTCTCCGTCCCACCGCCGGCCGACATCGCCTTCACCACGGAGACGATCACCGACAGCACCGGCGCCCAGCAGACGGAGTGGATCGCGACCGGCGGACAGCTTGCCCAGGCCGCGAACGCCCTCTATTTGATCAAGGACGAGGCGCTGGGGCAGGGGGTGATCACCACCGCCCGCAACGACGGCTCGTTCACGGCGCCCCCGATGCGCGGCAACGCGGGCGACCGGATCTTGATCAACTACCAGACGCCGTACGGCGACTACAGCGACTCGATCTGCGTCTTGCTCGGCACCGGCGCGTCGGCCGATCCCTGCGTCGAGTAGCCGGGCAGCCGCCGGACCTCGTCACGGGCGATCCGCCAGGCCGCCTGTATGATCCAGGAGATCGAGCGGTCCTGCCGGATCGCCTCGTGCTGGGTCTCGCCCAGCACGGTGGCGTTGAAGTAGAGGGTGACCTTCTTCTTCGGCGACGACATCGGTCCGCGCGATCGGGCGGTTAGGGCGAGATGCTGGGCGTGGAGGGGAGGTAGAAGACCAGGTTGGCCGCCACCAGGAGGGTGTGCGTCCAGGTGAGGTCGTCGGTGGTGGCCGTCAGGTTGGCGTTGGTGTCGCGGCCCGACGGGTTGAGCTCGGCCAGGAAGTCGCGCAGCTCGACGTTGAGCGCCATCCAGTGGTTGAAGTAGCTGTGGAACCCGACGCCGAAGGTGAAGCCGGGCTTCGAGCCGGAGACGCCGCAGGAGAACTGCGCCGCGCCCATCCCGTTGTTGGTCGAGGAGCAGGCGTTGATGTTGCTGTTGGTCGGCGCCACGCTGATCACCCCGCCGCCGCCGAACACGTAGAAGTCGTAGTTGGCGAACAGCACCCCGGCGAGCGAGTACTTCCCCGTGAAGGGCGTGAACTCGAGCTGGCCGCCGAGGATGTTGTTGATCTTCTGCATCGAGTCGATCGCCTGCTGCTTCGTCGGCTCGAACACCGGCTGGTTCATCACCGGCGCCCCGTTGAGCGAGTTGACGAGATCGTTCTGGAACGTGGTGGCGACGTTGGCGACCGCGAAGTTGCCGAACAACGAGATGGCGAACACGTCGTTGATGTGGAAGCCCAGCTTCAGGTTGATGAACAGCGAGTGGTAGAAGTCCTGGTTGAGCGTCGAGCCGAACCCGGCGCCGAGCTCGAGGCGCGAGGCGCGCAGCTCGTAGCGCTTCCGGATGGCGGGCGCGTCGGCCAGGGGGCTCTTGCGCTGCGCCTGGGCCGCGAGGGGCACCGCCGTGACGGCCAAGGCGACGACCAGCGTGAGCCACCGATGTCCCGTGTAACGGCTCTTCATGTTCATGGGCATGTCCTTTTCCGAGCGCCGGGTCACGTTCCGTTTGAGATCCGCGTTCATGTTCATGGACGCCGCCCTTAACGAGGAGTCTTGTATTGGAATTTGGTCGGCAGATAGAACCCGACGCCGACATAGAACACGAGGTTCTGAACCAGCTCCGACTGGGAGCGATCCTTGGCTTCCTGCGCCGTGGTGATGGTCGGCATGGCCTGGAGGCCGTCCGGTTTGGGCTCGAAGTGATCGGCGATGATGTAGTCGCGGAGCGCGAAGTTCACCGTCAGCCAGTCGGTCAGGAAGAACCGGCTGCCGATGCCGACGTTGCCGGTCAGGTCGGTGTTCTTGAAGATGAGGTTGTCGTTCGCGGGGTCGCGCGGGATCACCTGGGTGAAGGTCGCGCCGACGCCGGCGGTGGCCCAGATTTCCCAGCTCAGGATCGAGCGGTTGAAGAGGGCGAACTTGCCGTAGATGGGGGCGTAGCCAAAGTTGAACGACCCGCCGTAGAGGTACTGGTTCAGCGTGGGGGCCCGGTTGTACTCGCTGCCGACCAGCTCTTCCTGGTTGGTGAGCTGATGGATGTAGTACTGCCCCTCGAGCCCGATCCAGATGACGTCCGACAGGAAGACGTTGAGGTCGGCGCCGAACACGTAGTGCCGGATCAGGTTG
>DASZVW010000554.1:0-3040 GCA_035546895.1 Polyangia bacterium | reverse complement strand
CCGGGCGCGCTCGAGCAGGCCGACTGGATCGTCCTCCCCGGCTCCAAGCAGACGAGCGGCGATCTGGCCTGGCTGCGCGCCGCCGGGCTGGAGCCGCCGATCGCGCGCCATGCCGCGCGCGGCGGGCGGGTGCTGGGGATCTGCGGCGGCCTGCAGATGCTGGGCGAGGCGCTCACCGATCCGGACGGCGTCGACGGCGCGCCGCGCGGCCTCGGCCTGCTCCCGCTGGAGACGGTGTTCGCGCCGGACAAGCTGCTGCGCCGGACGCGCGCGCGGTTCACGAGCCCGGGCGGCGCCTGGTCGGCGCTGGCGGAGGTCGCCTTCGAGGGGTACGAGATCCGCCACGGCCGGACGGCGCCCCGGCCGGGCGAAGCCGCGACGGTGACGGTGGCCCTGCGCGACGAAGCCGGCGCGCCGATCGGCTGGCAGCGCGACAACGTCCTCGGCCTCTCGGCGCACGGGCTGTTCGAATCGGCGGCGGTGATGGGCCGCCTGTTCGGCGCGCGGCCCCGCCCGCTCGACGAGGTGTTCGAGGGGCTGGCCGACTTCATCGACCGCCGGTTCGCGCCCGGCGCGCTGCTGGCGCTGGCGGGTCAGGCGGCGCGGTCGCGCGCCTCGGACGCCGGGTCGTAGCCGAGGTTCGGGCCCAGCCAGCGCTCGACCTCCTCGACCGACATCCCCTTGCGCGCGTGGTAGTCGAGCACCTGGTCGCGGCCGATCTTGCCGACGGCGAAGTAGCGCGACGCCGGGTGGGCGAAGTAGAGGCCGCTCACGCTGGAGCCGGGCCACATGGCGAACGACTCGGTCAGCTCGATGCCGGCCGCGCGCCGGACGTCGAGCAGCTCCCAGAGCGTCCCCTTCTCGGTGTGGTCGGGGCAGGCTGGGTAGCCGGCCGCGGGGCGGATGCCGCGGTACTCCTCGCGGATGAGCTGCTCGCTCGTGAGCCCCTCGCCGCGGCCGTAGCCCCACGCCTCGCGCGCCCGCTGGTGCAGGTACTCGGCGAACGCCTCGGCCAGCCGGTCGGCCAGCGCCTCGGCCATGATGGCGTTGTAGTCGTCGTGCGCGGCGCGGAACTTGTCGCAGAGCTCGCGCAGGCCGATCCCGGAGGTGACCGCGAAGCCGCCCAGGTGATCGACCAGCCCGGTCTCGCGCGGGGCCACGAAGTCGGCCAGGCAGCGCGACGGCTCGCCGTCGTCCTTGGCCGCCTGCTGGCGCAGGAAGTGGAACCGCGCGAGCGGCCCGCCGTCGGGCCGGTAGAGCTCGACGTCGTCGCCGACGGCGTTGGCGCGGAAGAAGCCGTAGACGCCGCGCGCCCGCAGCGACCGCTCGGCGATGAGGCGATCGAGCAGCGCGTTCCCCTCGGCGAAGACCTGGCGCGCCTGCTCGCCGTACTTCTCGTGCTCGAGGATGCGCGGGAAGACCCCCTTGAGCTCCCAGGTGTGGAAGAACGGCGTCCAGTCGATGTAGGGGCGCAGCGTCGCGAGCGGCAGGTCCTCGATCACCCGCGGGCCGAGGAAGTCCGGCGCCGGCAGGTCCCCGGCGCGCCACGCGATCGGCGTGCGGTTGGCGCGCGCCGCCTCGAGCGACGTGAGCTTGACGCGCGGGGCGCCGTGCAGCCGCCGCAGCTCCTCGTACTCGGCGCGGTGCTGGGACACGAAGCCCGGCTTGTTCTCCGGGTTGAGCAGGCTGGTGGTGACCGGCACGGCGCGGCTGGCGTCGAGGACGTGCACCACCGGCTCGCTGTAGTGGGGGGCGATCTTGACCGCGGTGTGGGCCTTGCTGGTGGTGGCGCCGCCGATCAGCAGCGGCAGCTTGAACCCCTGCCGCTGCATCTCGCGCGCGACGTGCGACATCTCGTCGAGCGACGGGGTGATGAGCCCCGAGAGGCCGATGAGGTCGGCCTTCTCGGCCCGCGCCCGCTCGAGGATCTTCTCGCAGGGGACCATCACCCCCATGTCGATCACCTCGTAGTTGTTGCAGGCCAGCACCACGCCGACGATGTTCTTGCCGATGTCGTGCACGTCCCCCTTGACGGTGGCGAGCACGATCTTGCCGTGCGAGCGCACCGACTCGCCGGCCGCCGCGCGCGCCGCCTTCTCCGCCTCCATGAACGGCAGGAGGTAGGCGACCGCCTTCTTCATCACCCGGGCCGACTTCACCACCTGCGGCAGGAACATCTTGCCGGCCCCGAAGAGGTCGCCGACCACCCCCATCCCCGCCATCAGCGGCCCCTCGATGACCGACAGCGGCCGCTCGAGCTTCTGCCGCGCCTCCTCGGTGTCCGCCTCGATGAAGGCGTCGATCCCCTTGACCAGCGCGTGCGAGAGCCGCTCCTCGACCGGGGCGAGGCGCCACTCGTCGACCTGCTTCTCGGCGGCCGGGCCGGCCGCCTCGGCCTTCAGCTTCTCGCCGAGGTCGACCAGCCGCTCGGTGGCGTCGGGGCGGCGGTTGAGGAGCACGTCCTCGATGAGGCCGAGCAGCGCCGGCTCGATCTCCTCGTAGACCTCCAGCATGCCGGCGTTGACGATCCCCATGTCCAGGCCGGCCCGGATGGCGTGGTAGAGGAACGCCGCGTGCATCGCCTCGCGCACCCGGTTGTTCCCGCGAAAACTGAAAGAAACGTTGGAGATCCCCCCCGACACCTTGGCGTGCGGCAGGTTGGCCTTGATCCAGCGGGTCGCCTCGATGAAGTCGACCGCGTAGTTGTTGTGCTCCTCGATCCCGGTGGCGACGGTGAGGACGTTGGGATCGAAGATGATGTCCTCGGGCGGGAACCCCACCTCGTCGACCAGGATCCGGTAGGCGCGCGTGCAGATCCGGATCTTGTCGGCGAGGGTGGCCGCCTGCCCCTGCTCGTCGAAGGCCATCACCACCACCGCGGCGCCGAAGGTCAGCACGGTGCGGGCGTGCTCGCGGAACTTCTCCTCGCCCTCCTTGAGCGAGATCGAGTTGACGATCCCCTTCCCCTGCAGGCCCCGCAGCCCCGCCTCGATCACCTCCCACTTCGAGGAGTCGATCATGAAGGGGACCTTGGCCACCT
>DASZVW010000553.1:0-2009 GCA_035546895.1 Polyangia bacterium | reverse complement strand
GGCGGCGTCATGAAGACCAGGCACCGCAGCGGGTGCGCCGAGAAGGTGCTGCGATCGGTGGCGGCGAAGGTCCGCGCGAACGCCACGAATGTCTCGATCCGCGACGGCACCGCCGAGAGCCCGCCCCACCAGAGCCAGGGCCAGGCCGCCAGGAAGATCGCGAACCCGACGTACGGCATCGCCAGGAGCGGCGCCAGCAGGCGCCGATCGAGCGGTGCCCCGCGGTAGAGCAGGCGGTAGAAGAACGGCGCCGCCAGCGCGACGGTCAGCGCGGCGAAGGCGCCGTTCTGCTTGCAGGAGAGCGCCAGGCCCAGGTACACGCCCGCCAGCCAGAGCTGGCGCGGGCGCCGCTCCAGCATCCCGACGCCGGCGGCGAGCACCGTCAGCGCGTAGAGCCCGGCGCACGGCCAGTCCTTGGTGTCGTTGAAGGCGTGCCCCACGGCGGTGGGGAAGCAGGCGAGGGCGACGGCCGCCGCGATCCCCGCCGCGTCGCCCAGCAACCGGCAGGCGTAGAGCGCGTAGAGCGCGAGGAGCACGATCGAGATCAGCGCCAGCCCGGCGTGGTGGCCGTCGACCGGCCCCAGCCCCAGGAGCCGCCCCGCCGTGGCGTCGACCGCGGCGGCGACCAGCGCTGGCAGGACCGGGTAGTGCCCCGGATCGTGCGGATCGGGCAGGCGCGGGAAGTGGGTGTGGAAGTCGGGCGGGTCGGGGGCGTCGTAGTCGAGCGCCCCCGGCTCGCCCGGGTGGGTGAGCGCGAACAGCGTGCGGTCGCCGGCGTTGAACAGCCCCGGCTCGTCGATGGTCACCCCGTACCGTCGCAGCGAGACGACGGAGAACACCGCCGCCACCAGGGCGAGCGCCGCCGCGGCCCGCTTGCCGGCGCGCGAGAACCCGCCCGCCCCGCCCGACCCCCGCCGCGCCACCGTCAAGACGCGGGCGGGAGGTGCAGGCCGCACTCCTTGTTGGTGGGATCCTCCCACCACCAGCGCCCCGCGCGCGGGTGCTCGCCCGGCTTGATGGCGCGCGTGCAGGGGGCGCAGCCGATCGACGGGTAGCCGCGGTCGTGCAGCGGATGGACGGGGACGCTGTGCTCCTTGGCGTAGGCCCGGACCTGCTCCATCGTCCAGCGGACCAGCGGGCTCACCTTGACGATGCCGCCGTGGGCGCGGTCGACCTCCACCTCGGCGGTGTCGGTGCGGGTGACCGACTGCTCGTTGCGCAGGCCGGTCATCCAGGCCGCGCGGTCGGCGAGCGCGCGGGCCAGCGGCTCGACCTTGCGGATCCCGCAGCATTCATGCCGGTCGTCGAGCGAGTCGCGGAAGCTGTAGAGCCCCTTGAGGCGGATCAGGTTCTCCACCGCGGCCCGTTCGGGGAAGAACCAGGCGATCTCCAGGCCGTACTTCATGCGGACCCGCTCGGCCGTGAGGTAGGTCTCATCTGGGAGCCGCCCCGTGTCGAGGGCGAACACCCGGACGTCGGCCGGGGCGGCCTTCATCGCCAGGTCGATGATGACGCAGTCCTCGACCGAGAAGCTGGAGGCGATGCTGATCCGGTCGCCGAAGCGCTTCATGGCCCAGGCGGCGATCTCGCCCGGGGGCGCGTTGCGGAGGCGGCGGGCGGCCTCTTCGATTTCCGCGGGGTTGGCGGGCATTGGGTCTCCGCAGCATACCGGAGATCCGGGCCGCCGCCTAATCATGACTAAAATTGTGGAAAATTACCGGGCCAAGCTTGACCGTGGGTCCGGGTCCGGGTACATTGTCCCTCGTTTCGCGCGGGAAATATCGGTCATCGGCGGATCGAAGATTCTTAAGTAAAAATGTCAACAATGCTCTATCCCCTGTTCCTCAAGCTCGCCGGGCGGAAGGTGCTGGTCGTCGGCGGCGGGCCGGTGGCGCTGGGGAAGGTGCGCGCGCTGCTGGAGGCGGGCGCCGCCGTGACGGTGGTCGCTCCCGAGGCGGGCCCCGAGCTGGCCGCGCTCGCCGAGGCGGGAAATATTTTCCTCGACCGTC
>DASZVW010000552.1:0-2944 GCA_035546895.1 Polyangia bacterium | reverse complement strand
AGCGGCTGACCGGCGCGAAGGCCCCGATGAGCCGGCGCCCGTCGCGCACGTACTCGGCGACCAGCGGCCCCGGCGGGGTCTCGCCGTCGCGCGCGCCCGGCAGGTGGATGGTCTCCAGGTTGCCGACGCCGCCGCGCGAGGCGGAGGCGATGAGGCGGGCGCGGCCGTCGGTGAGCGCCACGTCGGTGTCGCCGCCCGCCAGCGAGGCGACGTAGTTGGCCAGGCGCTTGAGCGACACCTCGGCGGCCAGGATCCGCCGCCCGCCGCCCAGCTTGGGGTCGAAGGCCACCGCCAGCACCACGTGCGGCAGCCGCAGCGGGCCGCCCAGGAAGATGGGCCCCATCCCCTGACCGGCCGAGAGCGCGGCGCCGAGCGGCGCCATCAGCCCCACCCCCTCGACGTCGGTGGGCCGCATCGGCTCGTGGCCGCTGAAGGCGTCGTAGCGCCCGGGGTTCTCCAGGTAGGCCGGCTGGCCGATCAGCGTGCCGTGCTCGTCGAACATGGCGGCGGCGCAGAAGTCGTCGCTCTGGTGGTAGACGAGCTGCAGGAACTTGAGCAGCGCCTGCGGCGACGGCTCCTCGTCCTTGCCCGAGCGGGTGAGGTCGAAGATCTTGGCGTCGACGCGCAGGATCGACAGCAGGTTGTCGACGTGGCTCTCGGCGTAGCCGGCCACCTGCTTGGCCACCGTCAGCTCGTTCTCCTCGAGGGCGCCGCGCAAGGCCTGCTGGCCGATGTGCAGCGACGAGTAGCCGGCGATGCCGAGCGGCAGCACCGACACCCCGATCGCCAGCAGCGTCAGCTTGGAGAGCAGCTTCACGGCGCCGCGCCCCCCGGACAGCCGCCGTCGGGGAGGGCGGCGGCCGCGGCCGCGCCGCCGTCGCTCGCCGGCCCGTCGAGGTACTGGAAGGGGACGTTCGCGGTGGGGAGCGTTCCACCCACCGGGTCGGCGGCCACCACCGCCGCGGTCCCGGTGCCCGGCGGAACCAGCCCCTCGATCCGGGTGCCGTTCACGAACCGCGGGCAGAGCAGGGGGACGCCGTTGAACGTCACCTGCGTGTCGGGCGTGAAGCCGGTGCCGACGACGGCGATGGGGAGGTACCCGGCCGCGGGGCCGGAGGTCGGATCGATCTCCCGCACCGTGGGCGGCGCCTGATAGATGAAAGAGCCGGCCAGCGTCGCCGTCGCGCCGCCGGTGGTGACGGTCACCGCCGCGCTCCCCGCCGGGTGCGGCGGCGTCAGCACGGTGATGGTGGTCGAGCTGGCGCCGGAGATGGCCGCTTGCTGCCCGTCGAAGGCGACCGTGGTCGCTCCCCGCACGAAGTAGTCGCCCGACACGGTCACCAGGGTCCCCCCCAGCGTCGAGCCCGTGTCGGGCGTGAGGCCGGTGGGGATGGGCGCCGGGACCAGCGTCAGCGCGACCTGCGCCTGGCCGGCCGGGCCGCCGGCGCCGGCGGCCGTGGCGGTGATGGTCAGCGCGTCGGGGGCGGCGGCGGCGGCCGGCGCGGTGACGGTGAACGGGCAGGTGACGAACGGGCGGCCGCTGACCGCGCAGCGGTAAGGCGGCAGCGGGCCGGCGCTGGTGGCGATCGTCACCTCCAGCGCCAGGATCTGGCCGAAGCCGTCCTCGGCGTCGACGATGACGGCGACCGGCGCGCCGGCGCCGACCAGGCCGCCGTTCTCCGGGCTGGCGATGGTCACCCGCGGCGCGGTGGTGTCGGGGCCCAGCGAGGTGAAGGCCCGCGGCAGGCGGGCGGTGTTCCCGCGCGGGTCGCGGACCAGGAGGTCGTACGCCCCTGCCGGGATGGCGGGCGGGAGCTCGGCGCCCAGCAGGCCGACGCTCTCCCAGACCACCGCCCCCAGCTCGTAGCGCGCCGCCGCGCCCGCCGGCGCGCTCGGCGTCAGCGTCGCCGAGAAGCCCCCCACGTCGACGGTGGCGTCCCCCGAGCCGGTGTCGAACCGGTAGGTGGGGCGGAAGCCGCCCTGGCCGTAGATGGTGACCGGCCGCGCCACGTCGTTGTAGGCGACCGCGGGCATCATCCGGGTGAGGGCGGCCGGCTGTTCGGCGCCGACGCCGCAACCGGCCGCCGCGCCCAGCAGCATCGCGGCCGTGGCCGACCGTGCCGGAGCCATCGGCCGCATTCTAGTCGAAAAAGGCTTCCGTCCGGATCTGGGCCTTGCGGTTCACCCCGCGGGCGATGAGCTCGCGCTTGACCTCGGTGATCATGGCGCCGTTGCCGACCAGGTAGAAGGTGGGCGCCGCCAGGCCCGGGAGGCTGTCGAGGAGCGCCGCGGTGATCCGCCCGCGCTCGCCGGTCCAGGCGGCGTCGGGGGCCGTCAGGTAGATGCGCAGCTCGGCGCCGGCGCGCGCGGCCAGCGCCTCGATCTCCGCCCGGGCGAACAGGTCGGCCTCGGCGCGGGCGCCCCACAGGACCAGGCAGCGGCGCGCCTCGCCGCCGCTCTCCCGCCGGCGGCCGAGCTCGCCCAGCATCGGCATCACCGCCGCGATCCCGGTCCCGGTGGCCCCGAACACCACGTCGCCCGGGTGCGCCGGATCGAGCACGAAGAAGCCGTGCGGCCCCGTCATGTTCACCACCGTCCCCAGGGGGAGCGTCATCAGGAACTCCGAGGCCTTCCCCTCGGGGATGACCCGGATGATGAAGCGCAGGCGCTCGCCGGCGTCGCTCTGCGAGGCGATCGAGTAGCTGCGCCGGGGGTGGACCTCGCCGTCGGGGGCCGGAGCGCCGATGGAGATGGAGACGAACTGCCCGGCCTTGAAGTCGAGCCGGGGCGGCTCGCGGAGCGCGAAGGCGAGCTCGGCGATGTTGGCGGCGATCGTCTCCCGGGCGACGAGCTCGGCGGTGAAGGAGGCTGGCACGGAGGCGATCATAATCGAGTGTGCTAGCTTCGCCGAATGTCGATGCCGGTGCGTGAGACGATCGCCGCC
>DASZVW010000551.1:0-7497 GCA_035546895.1 Polyangia bacterium | reverse complement strand
CGGCGCGTAGGCGCGCAGCGCGGGGACCGAGACCAGTTCGCGGGCGGGGAGGACCAGCGCCGTCAGCTCGCGGCCGTAGACGCAGCCGGTGTCGAGGCCGGTGGCGAACGGGTGCTGCTGGAGCCCGCGGACGGCGTCGTGGCCGAACACCACGTGCTCGGGGCCCCGCCAGAGCGAGGCCCAGGGAACCCCCTCGATCCGCTTCGAGGGCTGCCCGTCGGCGGTAATGCTCCGCAGGTTGAGCAGGTGGTCGCGCGTCTGCTGCTCGATCGGGACCCCGGGGACCAGGCCGCCGTGGACGGCCAGGACGTCGGGCGCGCCGGCCGGAGCGCCCGCGATCCGCAGCCAGAGCGGGCGCGCCTCCAGCCAGGCGAGGTCGGCGTCGCTCAGCGTCTCGGCGATGGCCCGGTGGCCCGACCGGACCTGCACGTCGGCGTGCGCCGCCCGCAGCAGGTGCGCGTCGTGGTTACCGAGGACGGCGTCGACCTGCGACTCGCGCGCCCAGCGGACCACGCCCGCCGAGTCGGGTCCCTTGGCCACCAGGTCGCCGACCAGCACCACCCTGTCGGCGGGCGTCCGCCCGGCGCGCGCCAGCAACGCCAGCAGCTCCTCCAGACAGCCGTGGACGTCGCCGACGAAGATGGTGCGCATGCCGGGCGCGCGGTCGTACCGGGCTCAGGCCTCCGAGACGGAGACCTTGATCATCTTGACCGGCGTCTTCGGCCGATCGTTCCCGTCGCGCGGCGCCTTGGAGATCTTGTCGACGACGTCCATCCCCTCGACCACCTTGCCGAACACCGGGTGCTTCGACGGCCCGGGCGTGAACCAGTCGAGGTAGGGGTTGTCGACCACGTTGATGAAGAACTGGCAGCTCCCGCTCTGCGGCCCCTTGTTGGCCATCGAGAGCGTGCCGCGCGCGTTGGAGAGCTTGGCGTTGGCCGGGTGCTCGTCGGGGATCGGGCCGCCCGGGGCGTCGCCGGTGCCGGCGCGCGGGCTCGCCGGGTCCTTGCTGTGGGGGCAGCCGAACTGGACCATGAACTTGTCGATGACGCGGTGGAAGTGGAGGCCGTCGTAAAAGCCGCTCTTGGCGAGCTTGACGAAGTTGCCGGCGGTGATGGGCATCTGGTCGGCGAGGAGCTCGACCTTGATGTCGCCCACGGAGGTGCTGAGCGTCGCGGTGGGATTGGACATGGGGCGGCAGCTTAACGCACTTCCAGAGCGGCGACGACCTCGTCCAGGCGATCGAACGGCCGCGCGCGCGGGCAGAGCTCGGCGAGCTTGCTGCCCCGGACGGCGAACACCTCGTCGCAGGTCTCGGCGGCCGGCAGGTCGAGCCGCCCGTCGCCCAGGTAGACCGTCGGACGTCCGGGATGCTGGCGGCGCAGCCCGGTCACCACCTCGGTCTTGAAGTCCCGGCCCGGCGCGAGCTGCATCCCGGGCGGCAGCGACACCCGCCAGCCGCGCCCGTCGAACGCCGCCGCGAAGGCCACGAACGGGATCCCGGGCGGCAGCAGGTCCTGGATGTAGAAGGCGAGCCCGTGGCTGACGACCACGAACGGCCAGCCGCGCGCGGCGCAGAGGCCGGCCAGCGCCTCGAGGCCCGGGCGCATCCGCGCGTGCGCGCGCGCCTCGGCCAGCAGCGCCGCGGGCGGGTGCGCGACGTCGGCGTACCCGCGCGCGATCATCTCCAGCGGCGACATCTTGCCGGCGTAGGTGTCGGGGAGCAGCTCGCGCCGCCAGTCGTACGGCAGGTGCGCGTCCCAGAACAGCGTGGTGACGTCCTCGATGGTCAGCGTGCCGTCGAAATCCGAGACGACGATCATCTGAACGTCGCCACCAGGGGGGCGTGGTCGCTGGTGCCGACCTCGCGCTGCGAGACGCAGCTCTCGGCGCGCGCGGCCAGCTCGCCGCTCACCAGCAGGTAGTCGATGCGCCAGCCGATGTTGCGCTGGCGGAGGTTCCGCCACGGCGCCCACCAGGTGAAGAGGGCGTCGTTGTCCGGCTCGCGCTCGCGCGCCAGGTCGTGCAAGCCCCCCTCGGTCAGGATCCGCCCGAACACCTCGCGCTCGTCGGGGCGCTGGCCGATCGCGCGGTCGTCGCGGTCCCTGGCGTTCACGTCGATCGGCGCCCGCGCCACGTTGAGGTCGCCGCAGAGGACGGCCGGCTTGCCCAGCGCGCGCAGGCCGGCGGCGTAGGCGGCCATCGCCTCCAGGAAGCGCATCTTGGCCGCGAAGTCCTTGCCGCCGTTGGGGACGTAGATCGACGCCACCAAAACGCCGTCCACCGTGGCGGCGGCGATGCGCGTCTCGTGGTCGAACTCCGGGTGGACGTAGAGCGGCCGGTCGGGCGCGACCGCTTGCCGCACGAGCAGCGCCACCCCGGAGTACCCCTTGCTCCCGTGCCAGTACGACCAGTAGCCGGGGATCTCGCCGACCGTCTTGGGGATGTGGTCGGCGGCGGCCTTGATCTCCTGCAGGCAGAGGACGTCGGGCTGCTCGCGCGCCACGAAGGCGGCGACCTCGTCCTGCCGCGCGCGGATGCCGTTGACGTTCCAGGTGGCGATCTTCATCGATCGATGGGTACGCTCTTCTAGCACGATGGCCGCCCCCGCCGACGAGCCCGCCGCGCCCGGCGCCCCGCCCGCCCCCTCGCCGCGCGCGCTCATCACCGTCATCTCGGCCGGGATCTTCGTGACCGGGTTCGCGCTGCCGAAGACGCTCGGCTACCTGCCGTTCAGCCTGCTGTTCAAGAACCAGCTCCACCTCTCGGCGCTGGCGGTCTCGCAGTTCTGGGCGCTCTCGCTGCTGGTCTGGTACGCCAAGCCGCTGGTCGGCTTCGTCTGCGACGCCTATCCCCTGTTCGGGACCCGCCGCCGCGGCTACCTGCTCGTGGGGACGGCGGTGGCCGGCGCGGCCTGGCTGGCGTTCCTGGTCGTCCCCCGCTCGGCGCGCGCCTACTTGGCGGTCATGACCGTGCTCAACCTGGCGATGGTCGCGGTCAGCACCGCGATCGGCGGCCTCCAGGTCGAGGTCTCGCAGCGCGAGGGGGCTACCGGCCGGCTGGCCTCGCTGCGCGCCGGGCTCGAGGGGCTGATGAACGTCATCGGCGGCCAGATCAGCGGCTGGCTCTCCGGCGTGGCGCTGGTCTGGACCACCCTCACCGGCGCGCTGTCGACGCTGCCGTTCCTGCCGCTCGCCGCGCGCCTCTACCGCGAGCCGGCCGGCGCCCGCGCCGACATCGCCGTGTTCGCGAGCGCCCGCCGGCAGCTGCGGATCATCGTCCGCTCGCGGGCCATGTGGAGCGCCACCGGGCTGCTTTTTCTCGTCTACCTGGCGCCCGGGTTCCAGACGCCGATGCTCTACTACCAGCAGGACACCCTCAAGCTGAGCGGCTCGTACATCGGCTTCCTGCAGACGCTGGCCGGCGTGGGCGGCATCCTGGGCGCGGCCGCCTACGGCTATCTCTGCCGCCGGCTGACGCTGAAGGTCTCGCTGGTGGGCGGGATCGTCCTCGGGGCGGCCAGCACCCTCCTCTATCTCTGGTACGACTCGGCCACCAAGGCGGCGCTGATCGACAGCGCAGCCGCGTTCCTGGGGACGCTGGCGCTGCTGCCGGTCTACGACCTGGCGGCGCGCGCCACCCCGGCCGGCGTCGAGAGCTTCGGGTTCGCGCTCATGATGAGCATCCGCGACGTGGCCATCTTCGCCGTCTCGGACCCCTTCGGCTCCTACCTCTACGACCACCATCACGTCGGCCTCAAGCAGCTCGTCTGGCTGAACGCCGGCTCCTCGGCGGCGGTGCTCCTCTTCCTGCCGCTCCTGCCGGCGGCGCTGCTGGCCACCCGCGAGGAAGAGGCCGCCCGCCGCCCGCCGGGCTGACGAGCTCAAGCAATTCGGGCGGGCGCCGATAGGTGGGACATGCCGTTGGGGGAAGGCTCCTCGCGCCGCCTGGCGCGCGCCGCCGGCGTTTGCCTGGCGCTGTCGCTCTCCTGCGCCACCACGCCCTGGCCCAACGAGCCGGGCGTCCCGGTCAGCCTGAGCCTGGCCGCCAACGTCGAGGCGGGCGACACGTTCCTCTCCGCGCTCACCGCGGCGCGCGGCGCGCAGGGGCTGCCGCCGCCGCTGGTGACGCCGCGCTACCAGGCCGACATCCGCACCTTCGCCGAGGACCTGCAGGCCGGGAAGACCTCGGTGGCCGGCGCGCAGCGGGCGATCGAGGCCTGGGGGCGCGCGGCCTACAAGCGCTCGGTCGACAGCTGGATCGTCGACTGCGCCGCCGAGCAGCCGGCCCAGCTCCCGGGCTCGCTGGTCGGGCGGCCAGCGGCGGTGATCTCTTACGCCGCCGCCTACTTCCGCCCGCGCTCGCTGCCGCAACCGCAGTGCGCCGTGCTGGTCGTGGGGCTGAATGGCGACGGCGAGTCGGTGCGCTTCGATCCCCGGCTCAATTGACGCAGCCGATGCGGGCGCGGTCGACGGCGATCTCGTCGAGCCAGAGCTCGAACGGCTGGTCGGTCGGCTGATACTCGAACCACCCCAGCCAGAGGTCGGTGAAGGTCGGGAGCGTGAACGGCACCCGCGCCCGCCCCAGGTGCGGGGTGGCCGGCGTGGTGGCCAGCGACGGGTGCTCGACGCCGTCCCACCAGAACCGGGTCTGCTGGTGGGCGCCGTCGTGCATCCACTCCAGGCAGAGCCAGCGGCCGGTGGGGACCGCCGGCGGCGCGCCGCCCGGCCCCGGATCGCGGTCGGGGTTGGTCCAGTCGCCGCTCCCGGCCGGATCGTCGCCGCTGTCGGTCCCCACGCCGAAGCGGTTGACGCCGCCCTGGAGCTGGCCGCCCAGCCGCACCTCGCCGGCGACGCCCGTCCCCGAGGCGGCGACGATGGTCCAGTGGGCGTAGCGAAAGGCCGGCGTCGGCGCGGGGAGCGACTTGAAGTAGACGAACACCCGCCCGTAGTAGGTGTCGGCGGGCGCGGGGAAGGTCTTGCTCTCCGAGATGGTCGAGGCCCCCTTGCCGGTCACGCGGACGTGGAGCGCGTGCGTCCCGCGCGCCGCCTGGCCCGTGTCGACGACCGGCGCCACGCCGCCGACCGTCCAGACCGCCGGATCGAGCGCGCCGCTCTCGAAGTCCTCGCACAGCGCGAAGCGGGCGGCGGCGCAGCGGCTGGGGCCGAAGAACGCCGCCCGATCGGGGGCCGGCCCGGGCGCCGCCGGGCCGGCCGTGCGCGCGGCGCCGGCGGTCGCTCCACACCCGGCCGCCACCAGCGCCGCCGGGAGCAGCGCGCGCCCGCCCACCACTAAATCCGGACCTGGATCTCGTAACGGCGGTTCTTGGCCTTCTTGGCCGGCGTGTCGTCGGGGGTGACCAGCGGCCGCTCGGAGCCCATGACGATGGAGATGATCTCGCTCGGCTGCACGCCGCGGGCGACCAGCTCGCGCACGATCACCGCCGCGCGCTTGGCCGACAGCTCCTTGTTGTGCTCCGGCTTGCCGGCGGAGTCGGTGTGGCCCGAGACCTCGAACTTGAACCCGCTCACCCCGCCCGCCTGCAGCTTCTTCTTGGCGTCGATGAGCGTGTTGGCGAGCTTCTTGATCTTCTTGTCGCAGCCGGGCGCCAGCTGATCGCTGTCGCTCTTGAAGCTGCACTGGTCCTTGCGCCCCTCGGCCAGCAGCTTGGCGTTGACGTCCTTGACCACCTTGTCGCGCGCCGCGCCGCCGGCCTTGCCGGCCAGCCCCTTGAGATCGAAGGCGCGCGCCGAGCCGCCCAGCAGCATCCCGGCGGCGGCGAGCGCGACCAGCAACCAATTTCGTCCCCGCAATGATGAACGCGTCATGCGGCGATTGTAACGCCGGCCGCGCTACCGGCGGAGCGTCAGATCGAGGACGGTCGCCAGGCCGGGCGCGGCGGCGCGCGCGGCGGGGACGGCGTTCAGCACGGTGCCCACGGTGGCGCGGTCGCCGTGCGTGCCGCCCCGGATGACCAGATCGAGCGGCGGATCCCCCTCGATGACCACCCGGTCGTGCGGCTCGGGCGCGGCGACCGACATCTCGAGATCGAGCCGCACCAGCTCGCGCCCGCCCGAGAGGCCGACCGCCGACTGGCGCAGGCCGGCCACGCGTCCGGCGTCGATGCCGGCGCGCGCCTCGGTGACCGGCCCGATCGTCGAGCGGATCTCGTCGAAGGAGAAGCCCAGCCCCAGGCCGACGAGCGCGCACGACTCGGGGAGGCCGCGGTGCCCGAGCTGCTTGCCCGCCACCCCGGCGTTGAAGGCCTCGACGGTGAGGCCGGCGCCGACCTTGGCCCGCAGCGGTCCGCGGCGCTTGGCGGCGTCGACCACCCGCGTGACCGCCACCCGCTCGACGCGCACGCAGGCGGCCGCCAGCGTGAGCGGCAGGCGGTCCATCACCAGTCCGGGGTTGACGCCGGTGCCGACCACCGTGATCCCGCCGGCGCGCGCGCGGGCGTCGATCTGCCGCGCCAGCTCGGGCGTCCCCAGGTCGGCGTAGGCGAGGTCCTCGCAGGTGGAGACGACGTCGACGCCGGCGGCGGCCGCCGCCTCGACGATCGGCACCATCTCGGCGACGCCCGAGAGGGTGAGGACCAGCGCCACGTCGGCGCCGGCCAGCGCCTCGGCCAGGATGGCCGCCACCGTGACGCCGGCCGGGCCGAGGCCGGCCACCTCGCCGGCGTCGCGCCCCACGAAGGCCGGATCGAAGGCGCCGGTGAGCTCCAGCGACGGGCGCGCGCGCACGGCCTTGCAGACCTCGCGCCCGATGGCCCCCAGGCCGACGATCGCGACGCGCGCGGCGGCCATCAGCCGCCCAGCTCCGACAGGTCCTCGCCCAGCTCCTCGAGGAAGCCGGAGAGCTCCGACGGGGAGAGCGACTCCAGCCGGCGCCGGATCCCCTCCAGGTCGTCGCGCAGGCGGCCGGCCCGCCGGCGGTAGTTGTCGAGCGTGTTCTCCAGCCGCCCGGCGTCGGCCGGCGGGGAGCCCGCGCCCGCCATGGTCCCGCGCGCGGGGGCCTCGGGCTCGCGCGCCGCCGCCGCGGCGCCGTGTCCGTTCTTCTCCACCCGGCCGGCGCTCGCCTCCAGCTCGCCGACGCGCGCGCGCAGACGATCGCGCTCCGACTCCAGCGCGCGCAGCTGGCCCTCCCCGGCGTCGTCGTGCGCGGCAGCCGCCTTGCGCTCGTGCTCGAGCCGCAGGAGCTTCCCCTCCAGCTCCGCCAGCCGCGCGCGGCGCGTGCGATCGGCCTCCTCCAGGTCCTTGGCCGTCTTGCGGAGCGTGTTCACCTCGGCGCCCGCGGTCGCCGCCCGGGCCTCGGTGGCCGCCAGCGAGTCCTCCAGCTCGGTCACCAGCGCCATCTGCTCCGAGACCGAGGCCTTGAGCTCGGTGATCTCCTCGACGTGGGCCGTCGAGGCGCGGTGGAACTCCTCGACCGCCCGCGCGCGGGCCTCGCGCGCCGCGGCCAGGTCGCCGTTGCCGGCCGGCGCCGGCGCCGCCG
>DASZVW010000550.1:0-2125 GCA_035546895.1 Polyangia bacterium | reverse complement strand
CGGTCGCGCCGCCGGTGCCGGTCGCGCCGCCGGTGCCCGTGGGGCTCCCCGCCGCGCGCGTCGCCGAGACCGAGACCAGCGTGGGACGCATGGAGGCGCTGGTCGCGGTGCCGCAGAAGCCGAACGAGGCGCTGCCGTTGGTGGCGAGCGCGCCGTTCCAGGAGAGCGAGGCCGCCGTGAGCTGTCCGCTCGCCACCGTCACCGTCGCGTTCCAGGCCTGCGAATAGGTCGAGTTGAGCGCCACCACCACCTGCCAGGCGGTCGTCGCGGCGCCGCCGTTGGTGACGGTCACCGCGTCGCAGTACCCGGTCCCCCAATCCGACTGGGTCGAGAGCGTCGCCGTGATCCCGTTGGCGGAGAGGGCGCTGGTCTCGTCGGCGGTGCTCTCGGCGCCGCCGAGGCAGCCCGCGGCGAGCGCGAGGCCCGAGAGAACGAGCAGCGCCAGCCGGCGCGGAGATCCTGCACGGGACGACGTCGAAGGAGCGGATCGCATGATGACCTCGATTCCCTCGCCGGCCGATCCGGATCGCCGCGCGCCGCGCCCGATCGCAAAAAAAGAAAATATTTCGCGTGGGTGGGAGTGTCCCCAGGGGGACCCCCAGGCAGATCGGCGCGCGTCAGGTACAACATCCGCGCCGCCGGGCGCGTGTTACAACGGATCCGCCATCCGCCCGGCGCTCCTCCTCTGCTTGGTCGTCGCGCTCGCCCCGGCCTTGGCCGGCGCCGCGGGCGCCGACGACGATCCGGCCGCGATGCCCTACGCGACGCCGCGGCAGACGCTGATCCCGGGGACGCCGGGGATGGCCGGCGGCTTTCATCTGATGGTGAACGGCTTCGCGCACCTCGACGATCCGGGGCTCTCGGGCTACACGATCGACAACCCCGGCACCAACCGGACGTTCGACGCCGGGCGGACGCAGCCGCTCGTCACCGACGACTGGGTGATGGGCTACGGGCGCGACGCGCGCGGCTGGGTCGAGGGGCTCCTGATGTTGAACTTCGAGCCGGCCACCGTCGGCAGCGCCGGTTACCCCGAGCTCGGCCAGTCGGGCGAGGGGCTGTGGGACGCGCAGCACGCGCACCAGTTCCTGCACCAGGCGATGATCGCGGTCCACCCGCTGGCCGGCACGGCGGGCGGCGCCGCCAGCATGGCGGGCGAGGGGGCCTACGACCTCTCGCTGTTCGGCGGGCAGGGGAGCGCCACCATCGGCCCGCCGATCTTCATGCACCGCGCGAGCAGCCCGGGGCCGACGGTGCCGCGCAAGCACCACAAGGGGGAGAACCCGCACGAGACCTTCCCGGTGCTGGGCGCCTCCTTTCGCTACGGCGCCACCTGGCTGGAGGCCTCGGTCTTCAGCGGCAAGGAGCTGACGCCGGCCGACACGCGCTGGGCGCCGCACGTCGCCGCGCCGGCCTCGTACGCCGCGCGCGTGCGCCGCGTGCTGGCCGGCGCTGTCGAGCTCCAGGTCTCGGGCGAGCGGCTGCGCGATCAGGGGAACGGCGAGCCCGACGCCACCCAGTGGAGCGCCAGCCTGACCACTTGGGGGAGCGCGGGCGCCTGGCGGCTCGACGGGCTGCTCGACTGGGCTATCGACGTCCCGGACGCCGGCGGCAACGCCAACGGCGCGCTCGCCGAGCTGGCGGCGCGCGACGGCGATCGGCGCGACATCTTCTGGGCGCGCAGCGAATTCAACCAGCGCGAGGAGCCGGCCGAGCGCGGCGGCGGCGTCTCCACGCCGTGGCTGTTCGAGACGCTGGGGTTCGAGCGCGTGGTGGCCGGCCACCGGCAGGGGCTGCAGATCGGCGTCTACGGCGAGGGGACGTTCGTGCACCTCCCGTCGTCGCTGCTGGGGCCGCCCCCGTACTACCCGTCGTCGACGGCGGTGACGCTGGACGTCGGGTTGCACCTCTTCGGCATGTGGATGCTGGACGGCAGCTTCAACCGGATGGACATGTAGGGGGCTCGATCACGCGCGCCGATTCTTGAGCTGTCGCCACCTTCCCGAGGCACCCTCTGCACGTGCAACCGCGCTTGGCTTTGGGAACTGTGGCGATCGCCCTGACGCTCGGCTGCTCGAGCAGCAACTCCACGACCGGGACCGGCGGGCAACCGGGTGGCGGCAGC
>DASZVW010000549.1:0-9377 GCA_035546895.1 Polyangia bacterium | reverse complement strand
CTCGCCGCCGCCGGGGCGTTCGGCGCCGAGCGCGCGCTGCTCGACTTCGGGCCGGTGGCGCTGGCCGCGGACCCGGCACGCTTCGCGCACGCCTTCGCCCGCCGCGCTCTCGCCCCCGACGACCCGGGCGGCGCGGTGCTGGCGGCGGCGCTCGCCGAGCGCCGCGCCCGCTCGCCGGAGATTCTGGACGCCTGCCACTTCGCCCTCGAGCGCCTGCTGCGCGCCGCCGACCGCGCCGGCCTGCGCCTCGCCGCTCAGCTCGGGGTCACCCCCTGGCAGTCGCCCAGCCCCCGCGAACTCGGCGCCCTGCGCGCGACCTTCGGCCCCGCGCTCGGCGTGGTCTGGGATCCGGCCCGGCTGTCGGTCCTGGCGACCCTCGGCCTGCCGGCCGCCGACGACCGCCTGCGCGCGCTGGCCGCGGGGGCCGTCGCCGTCCTCGACAACGACGCCGTCGGCCTCGGCTGCGGCTACCTCCCCGGCCTCGGCGAGCGTGACCCGCGCCTCGCCGCCTTCGAGGTCCCGCCCGCGGCCGCGCGGATCGTCACGGGCCCTTCCGACGCCACCGACGCCGAGGTGGCAGCGGCTACCGCCACTCAGACCGGGTGAGCGAGACGTACCAACCCCAGGCGCGCCAATCGCCCGAAGTCGGCGTCGAGTGACCAGATCTCGCAGTCGTTCTCGGCAGCGATAGCGGCGACGAGGAGGTCGGCGACGCCAAAGCGATGCCCGGCGGCGCCTCCCGTCGAGACCCAGCCCTCGATCAGGTCCCAGGTCCCGGCAGAGGGGGAGAGCAGGGGGAGGGCGCTGAGCAATCGCGCCAGACCAGGACGCTCCTCGCGCCTTGCGCCGCTGAGAATCTCGATTCGCGCCGGGACAGGCAGCGCCAGCTCGTCACGGTCCAGCGCGGCCGCTACCTGATCGGCGGTGGGCTGCCGGCCACGGAAGAAATCGATCCAGACAGACGTATCAACGGCGATCATGCCCGCCGGCGACGCTGGCCGTGGCCGGTGGGCCGCCGGCGTGAGCGATCGAGGTCCAGATCGAGGTCGACACGTCCGAGCAGCCCCTTGAGTTCCTCGATCCGACGCCGGCGAACGAGCTCTGTCAGCGACAACACCACCGTGTCGGTCTTGGATTTAAAACCCAGCAGCCGTTGGGCCTCACCCATCAGCGCCTCCGGGAGGTCGAGCGTGGTACGCATACAATCCAGTATAAATCGTATGCTTATAGATGTCAGTTCCACGGTTCAGCAAGCGCCGTCACGAGCGGACCGGGAGGACCAGGTGGCGCGCGAACATGAGCGCGCGGTGGGCGAGCAGGGCGGGCGAGACGGCCGCCTTCACGGCCGGGTCGAGTGTGACGAAGGCGTGGCGCACGGGCGGGAGCATCGGGCAGTCGGCGTCGGGGAGCGGCGCGACCACCGCCAGGGCGACGGCGGCGTGGACGTCGGCGGCCGTCGGCGCGGGGCCGAGCAGGTAGTCGTGGCCGCGCGCGCGGCTCTCGGCGAGCGTCCGCTCGAGGAGGCGCAGCACGGCGATCGCCCGCGCGCGGGAGGCGGCCGCCCGCTCGGGCGCGTAGCCGTAGCGCGGCGCCAGGTACTCGGCGACCGGTTTGGGCCAGCCGGCGCGGCCGTCGCTCTCGAGGCTGGCGTGGGTGAGCAGGAGGCGCACGCACCAGCCGAGGCCTCCCTCGCCGAGGAGCTCGTGCGAGAGCCCGAACATCCGCAGGCGGGCGTCGTCGTCCTCGGAGACCAGCGACACCTTGCCGCCGAGCCGCTCCGACAGCGTCACGATCTCCGCCCACCCGGTGCGGGGCGGCTCGTCGTCGACCAGCACCGCGGGCGCGTTCCGGGCACCGGTCCAGCGCTTGATCTCCTCGTCGCCGCGGCGGAATCGCACCGCCAGGTAGTCGATCCCCTTCATGTCCAGCAGGCCCAGCGCCGCCTGCGACCACGGGCTCGGCACGTTGGTGGCGATCACCACCCGCACGCCGCGAGCCTGCCGCGCCTCTTCCAGCTCCACGAATCGCATGCCGGCGGTGGTCAGCAATCGACGTGCCCGGCGCGGCACCCCGGATTCCCGCGGTCACGACCGCCAGCCGCGCTCGCAGAGTGCGTACTGGCCTTCCCAGATCGCCACGCCCGCTGCGCACAATGGCCGGGGCGAGCGCGGCGCCGCTCCGCCACGCGGAGCAAGGGGGCCGGGGGACGCGAGCGGCAGCGCGCCGCCCCCCGTCTAGTTACCCGGAGCGGCGGTCAGGATGCCGGAGAGCTGCTTGGCGATGCCGGTCTTGATCTTCTCGGCGAATGGCGTGAGCAGGAAGCCGAGGTTCATGTCGATGTGGACGCGCGTCGGCTCGACGGTGACGGTGGCGTCGAGGCCCTTGCGCGACACGGTCAGCTCGCTGTCCCCCTTCCAGGTGCAGGCGGCGCCGTAGTCGCGCGTCAGCTTCTCGGTGGCGCCGGCGATGCGCTGCTTGGCCTCGGCGACCGGGAGCTGGTGCGGAATGTCGACCTGATACTTGGGCATCGCGACTCCTTCTCTATGACGACGGCGACGGGGCCACGCCGGTGGCGGTGGTGGGATCGAAGACCAGGCGCGCCACCTCGACCTGGTTCATCGCCAGGCGGAGCAGCGTCCCCTGTCCGTGCAGCAGCGCCTCGCGCTGGAACAGATGATAGGTGCGCATCCCTTCGCGCGCCGGGGGCTCGCCGTGCGATTTTTTTCCGGGGACGCCGGAGACGACCAGGATCTTCTCCCCGGGCTGCAGCATGAACCCGGGGTCGATCACCCCCAGCACCGAGCCGCGCTTGCCGGGGCGCCCGGCGATCACCTGCAGGCCGCCGGTGTTGACCGAGGTGGCGCCGGCGTTCTCCAGCACGAACCACTCCTCGTTGATCTTCTTCTTGTCGGGCGCCGCGTGCGCCTCGCGAAACATGAGCGCCACGGTCAGACCTCCAGGATCTCGGACTCTTTCTTGGCGCCGATCTCGTCGACCTTGGTGACGGCCTTGTCGGTCGTCTCCTGGATCGTCTTCAGCCCCTTGCGCTCGTCGTCCTCGGTGACCGCCCCTTCCTTGAGCGCCTCTTTCAGCATCTCGTTGGCGTCGCGGCGGGCGCCGCGCAGGGCGACCTTGGCCTCCTCGGCCATCTTCTTGACCAGCTTGACCAGCTCCTGCCGCCGCTCCTGCGTGAGCGCCGGCATCGGCAGCCGCACCAGCTCGCCGTCGGACTGCGGGTTCAAGCCCAGCTGCGCCGCGCGGATCGACTTCTCGATCTCCGGGATCAGCGACCGCTCCCAGGGCTTGATGGTGATGAGGCGGGCGTCGGCCACGTTGCAGGAGGCGACCTGGTTGAGCGGCGTCGGCGTGCCGTAGTAGTCGACGCGGACACCGTCGAGGATCGACAGGTTGGCGCGGCCGGTGCGCACCTTGCCGAGCTCGCGCTTGAACGCCTCGATCCCCTTGTCGAGATCGCCTTGCAGGCTCTTGGTGATGTCGTTGATCATCGCCGGATCTCCTCCTGGGTTCCTTACGTTGTCGCCGCGCTGCCGGGGCGCGGCTCGCGCCGCTCGTCGAGCACCATGGTCCCCAGCGGCTCGCCGAGGAGCACGCGCCGGATGTTCCCCGGCTTGGTCATGTTGAAGACCAGGATCGGCAGGTTGTTGTCCCGGCAGAGCGAGATGGCCGTCGAGTCCATCACCGCCAGGTTGCGGTTGAGGACGTCGAGGTAGGAGAGGCGCCGGAACATCCGGGCGTCCTTGTGCTTGTGCGGGTCCTTGTCGTAGACGCCGTCCACCTTGGTCGCCTTCATCACGATCTCGGCGCCGATCTCCATCGCCCGCAGCGAGGCCGCCGTGTCGGTGGTGAAGAAGGGGTTGCCGGTGCCGGCGGCGAAGATGACCAGCCGCCCCTTCTCCAGGTGGCGGATCGAGCGGCGGCGGATGTACGGCTCGGCGACCCGCTCCATCTCCAGCGCGGTCATGACGCGGGTGTGGCCGCCGCGCGACTCCAGCGCGTCCTGCAGCGCCAGCGAGTTGATCACCGTGGCCAGCATCCCCATGTAGTCGGCGTGGGCGCGGTCCATCCCCTTCGAGCTGGCCGCCACGCCGCGGAAGATGTTGCCGCCGCCGATCACCAGCGCCACCTCGACGCCCAGGCCGTGGACGTCGATCAGCTCGTCGGCGATCTGCGACAGCGTGGCGGGGTCGATGGCCTGCTCGGTGGAGCCCATCAGCGCCTCGCCCGAGAGCTTGAGCAGGATGCGCCGGTACTTCACCCCCGGCGCCAGCGGCAGCTTGCTGTCCTGCTCGGTGGCGCCCGAGGCGCTGGCGCGCGCCGGCCGGGGAGGCAGCCCCGGCGAGGTGCGATCGTCCGGCGCGCCGTTCGCGGTCTCGGACTTCCCCTTCGCCTTGGGCATCGCGTCGCTACGCCTGGGCCTGCTTCTGGACCTCGGCCACGAAGTCGTCGGCGCGCTTCTCGAGCCCCTCGCCGACCTCGAAGCGGACGAAGCGGCGGATCTTCACGTTCTCGCCGGTCTTGGCCACCAGGTCGGTCATCAGCGCGCGGATGTCCTTCTTCCCCTCGGGGTCCTTCACCCAGACCTGGTCGAGCAGGCAGATCTCCTTCGACCACTTGGCGAGCTGGCCGTCGACGATCTTCCCCCACACCGCCTCCGGCTTGCCCGAGGTCTTGGCCTGCTCGAGGCGGATCGCCTTCTCTTTCTCGAGCACCGCCGGCGGGATCTCCTCCTGCGAGACGTACTGCGGGTTGAGCGCCGCCACCTGCATCGCGATCTCCTTGGCGAAGGCGACGAAGTCGGGGTTGCGGGCCACGAAGTCGGTCTCGCAGTTGACCTCCACCATGACGCCGATGCGCGAGCCGTGCAGGTAGCTGGCGATGGTCCCCTCGGCGGCGATGCGGGTCGCCTTTTTGGCGGCCGAGGCGATCCCCTTCTTGCGCAGGTACTCGATCGCCTTCTCCATGTCGGCGGCGCACTCGGTGAGCGCCTTCTTGCAGTCGGCCATGCCGGCGCCGGTGCGCTCGCGCAGGTCCTTGATCATCTGGGCGGTGATTTCTGAAGCCATGACGTGCCTGTTCCTCTTTCGTTCTGCCGTCGGTGGAAAAAGTGGGTGAACGGAAGGCGGGCGCTAGCTGCGCTCGCCCTCGTCTTCCGGCGTGGCCGCGGCCTCGGGGGCCGGCAGCTCGCTGCGGTGGCGGGAGACGACCTCCACGCGCGGCCCTTCGCCGCCCGAGGAGACGCGGATGGTCTGCGGCTCCTCGTTGCCGCCGGCCTCCTCGCGGGCGTTGCGCTGCTGGTTGGCGCGCTCGCGGCCGACCTTCTGGCCGAGCACGCAGGCCTCGGCGATCTTGCCGGCGAACAGCTTCAGCGAGCGGATGGCGTCGTCGTTCCCGGGGATCGGGTAGTCGATGAGGTCGGGGTCGCAGTTGGTGTCGACGATGGCGACGATCGGGATCTCCAGCTTGCGCGCCTCGGTGACGGCGATGTGCTCCTTGACGACGTCGACGATGAAGACCGCGCCCGGCAGCTCGCCCATCGACTTGATGCCGCCCAGCGCCTTCTCCAGCTTCTCGCGCTCGCGGGTGATCCCTAGGACCTCCTTCTTGGTCATCCGCTCGAAGGTGCCGTCGGTCGACATCTTCTCGATGGCGTGCAGGCGGTCGATCGAGCCCTTGACGCTGTTGAAGTTGGTGAGCGTGCCGCCCAGCCAGCGGTTGGTGACGTAGAACTGACCGGCGCGCAGCGCCTCCTCGCGGATCACCTCCTGGGCCTGCTTCTTGGTGCCGACGAACAGCACCGAGCGCCCCTGGGCGATGGTGGAGACCAGGAAGTTGTAGGCGCGCTTGAAGGCGCGGACCGTCTGCTGGAGATCGATGATGTGGATCCCGTTGCGGGCGCCGAAGATGAAGCTCTTCATCTTCGGGTTCCAGCGCTTGGTCTGGTGGCCGAAGTGGACGCCGGCCTCCATCATCTCGCGGATGGTGATGGGGGCGTCGCTGGGGGCGGCCTGGGTGTCGAGGGCGCCGGTCATGCCGGCCTGGTCGCTGCTGATCTCGGTCGTGGTCATGTGTTTTCCTTCGCGTTTGTCCGCCGCCGGCGTCATCGGAGGCCGTAACCCGAGCGCGCGGGCGATCGCTCATCGATCGTCCGCGCGAGCGGGCACGCACGGCCTCCTCGGCTGGCGTGTGATGTTCGGAGGTGTTGAAAGAGCGGGGGGTTTCTACCACAAATTCGGGCGGCGCAACCCCCAACCCCAAGCGGGCCGCGGCCCGAGCCGCCAGGCCTCCACTTTGCTACCTAATTGCAAGAGGTTCGTTTCGTCTATAAAAGGAGCCGCATGTCTCTCACGAAGTCCACAGGTACACCTATCGACATCCGCCCGGCGACGGGCAAGCTCGGCATCCTGGTCCCCGGAATGGGCGCGGTGGCCACCACGTTCATGGCCGGCGTCGAGGCCATCCGGAAGGGGATCTCCAAGCCGATCGGCTCGCTGACCCAGATGGGGACCATCCGGCTCGGCAAGCGGACCGAAGGGCGCTCGCCGGCCATCAAGGAGTTCGTCCCGCTCGCCAAGCTGGACGACATCGTGTTCGGCGGCTGGGACCTCTTCCCCGACGACGCCTACCAGGCCGCCTCCAAGGCCGGCGTGCTCTCCAAGGAGCACCTGGCGCAGCTCAAGGACTTCCTCTCGAGCATCAAGCCGATGAAGGCGGTGTTCGCGCAGGAGTACGTCAAGAAGCTCACCGCCACCCACGCCAAGGTCGGGAAGAACAAGGCCGACCTCGCCGCGCAGGTGATGGACGACATCAAGGAGTTCAAGAAGAAGAACAACTGCGACCGGCTGGTGATGGTCTGGTGCGGCTCGACCGAGGTCTACCGCAGCGCCGCCCCCTGCCACGCCACGCTGGCGGCCTTCGAGAAGGGCCTGCAGGAGAGCGACCCGGAGATCGCCCCCTCGCAGATCTACGCCTACGCGGCGCTCAAGCTGGGCATCCCCTACGCCAACGGCGCCCCCAACCTGACCGTCGACACGCCGGCGCTGATGGAGCTGGCCAAGCAGAACAACGTGCCGATCGGCGGCAAGGACTTCAAGACCGGCCAGACGCTGATGAAGACCATCCTGGCCCCGGGCTTCAAGGCGCGCCTGCTGGGCGTCGAGGGGTGGTACTCGACCAACATCCTCGGCAACCGCGACGGCGAGGTGCTCGACGACCCCGAGTCGTTCAAGTCCAAGGAGGTCTCCAAGCTCGGCTCGCTGGAGCACATCCTGCAGCCGCACCTCTACCCCGACCTCTACGGCGAGATGCACCACGTGGTGCGCATCAATTACTACCCGCCGCGCGGCGACAATAAAGAGGGCTGGGACAACATCGACATCTTCGGGTGGATGGGCTACCCGATGCAGATCAAGATCGACTTCCTCTGCCGCGACTCGATCCTGGCGGCGCCGATCGTCCTCGACCTGGCGCTGTTCATGGACCTCGCCCAGCGTTGCGGGATGAGCGGCATCCAGGAGTGGCTGTCGTTCTACTGGAAGAGCCCGCAGTCGGCGCCCGGCCTCTACCCCGAGCACGATCTCTTCATCCAGCTCATGAAGCTGAAAAACACGCTCCGCCACCTGCGCGGTGAGGACCTCATCACGCACCTGGGCGCCGAGTACTACGACTGAGGCCGGACCCGGACCCCTCACCCCAGCCCTCTGCCCGCTGCGCGGGGCGAGGGAGCGGATCGTGCCCCGGAGTCCTTGGGCGACTTCTCGGCGACCCTTATCTCCGTTACGTGCGGGGTTGAGCGCGACCTCTCGAATCTGCGCTCACCCCGCACGTGGACTTTTTCCGGCGGCGAGGAGCACGCGTTTCGAATTGAGGATCGCGCTCCCCGCCGCCGGAAAAAAGTATCGTGCGGCGGTTCCGGTTGCTCGAGAGTTTGCGCTCGATCCGCACGAATCGGAGATCGGAGTCGATCCCGCCTGCGGGAGAAAGCAGGGGTGAGGGCCCCCGCTACTGCAGCAGCCCGGTCTCGTTTATTGCAGCAGCCCGGTCTCGTTCGCCGCCGTGGGATGGATCCCCAGCGGCGCCAGATGCGGCAGGATCCACCGCGGCAATGTCTGATCGGCCGCGGCCGGCAGCAGGCCCAGCGACTCCGCCTCCTCGTCCTGCGCGTGCGGCCGGCCGGCGGCGGTCACCTGCGCCGAGGCGGTCAGGGCCTCGGCCCACAGCGCGCGGCGCTCGCGCCGGGTCCAGCGGCGGACGACCCAGGCCGCCGTCTTGGCGCCGAAGGTCGCGTGGCGGGCCTCGTCGTGCAGGAGCTCGGTGTAGGCCCAGGCGAACAGCGGCTCGCGGCTGAGGGCCCGCGCGGCGGCGAACGCGGCGGCCGAGGTCGGAAACCCGAGCGCGTACTCGGCGACCAGCGTACGAGCGAGCGTCGCCTCGCCGGCGGGCGCGCGCGGGACCAGATCCAGGCGGCGCGCGGCCACGCTGTCGACGGCGCCGCGCCGCGTGGCCGGCTCCAGCTCGTCGAGCAGGCAGGCGCAGACGTCGAGGTGGTGGACCTCGTCGGCGATCACGCGCGCGGCTGCCGCCAGCAGGGCAGGCGGGGCGTTGAGGGCGGCCAGATCGGCGGCGATGTGGGCGGCGGTCGCCACGCCGCGCCGTTCGCCGTCGGCGATCCGCCGCCACCCGGCCGCGACGCGGGCGAGCAGGCTCGGCGAGTAGCGTGAGCGGGCCAGGGTGTGGAAGGGCATGCGCCGGAGATCAGCAAGCGTCGTGCCCCGCCCGGACGCCGCCGCTCCCGGGCGTTCCGGGCCCGCGGGCTCGGAATTTCGGCGCCGCGCCTGTGAAAACCGGCGGCGGCCTGACAGGCGTGTCGCGCCAATCCCGTTGGCGGCGCCGGGCGCGCGGGTCGCGCCGGGTCAGTGTCCGCGCAGGCGGCGCAGCTCCTCGGCCAGCTCCACCGCGCCCGGATCGAGCGCCAGCAGCCGATCCAGCTCCGTGATGGCGGCCTCGGGCTGGCCGGTCTGGGCGTAGATCTCGGCCAGGTGCTGGGCGGCGACTCGGTGGCGCTCGTCGAGCTGGGTGGCCCGGCGCAGCTCGGCGATGGCGGCGCGCGCGGCCCGCGCGTCGGCTGGCGCCTGCCGGAACAGCGCCCACCCCAGCGCCGCCCGGTAGTCGGCCTCGTTGGGGACCAGCCGCGCCGCCTGGCGCAGGACCTCGACCGCCTCGTGGTGGCGGCGCGCCCGCAGGTGCTCGAGCCCGACCTCGTAGAGCGAGTGCGCCGCCCCGCCCGGCGACGAGGAGGTGGCCCGGATCGGCGCCGGGATCGGCTCCACGACCGTGGCGTGGGGGGGGGGCGGGGGGGG
>DASZVW010000548.1:0-14974 GCA_035546895.1 Polyangia bacterium | reverse complement strand
GGTGCTGGACGACGCCGGGCAGTACGCGCCGCTTTCGGGGCCGCGCTGGCAGGTGGTGTCGACGCCCCGCCGGTTCCGGACGCTGGGCGAGAAGCGCAACGCCGCCGCCGCGCTGGCCGCGCCCGACGCCGACGCCTACCTGGTCTGGGACGACGACGACATCTATCTCCCCTGGCACGTGAGCGCCGCCGCGCGGGCGCTGGCGCGCAGCCCGTGGACCGTCCCGGCGCGGCTCTACCGCAAGATGGCCGGGCAGCTCGAGCTCTTCGACAACGCCGCCCGCTACTACCACGCCGCCTGGGGGTTCTCGCGCCGGCTGTTCGAGCGCGCCGGCGGCTACCCCTTCGCCCAGCGCGGCGAGGACCAGCTCCTGCGCGCGCGCTTCGAGGCCGCGGGCGCCGTCCCCGCCGACCCGACCGCCGGCGGCGAGCCGAGCTACATCATGCGCTGGTTCGGCGAGCCCGACGCCTGGCACTTCTCGGCGCTCGACGGCGACGACGCCTACGCCCGCCTCGGCGCCGCCCCGCCCCCGCCGCGGATCGAGGCGCTGGCCCCCGCGCTCTCGCGCGACTGGGTGGCCGCCAGCCGCGCGCTCACCCGTCAGGCGCGCCAGGCGTCGCGCGCGTAGTCGGCCGCGGCCCGCGCCGCCGCGCGCGCGTAGCCGGGGAACCCCAGCGCCGCCAGCAGCGCGCTCATCCGGTGGGGGTAGGTGTGGCCGCGCAGGACCTCGGCGATGAGCGCGCGCGACAGCTCCCGGCGCGCCGGCTCGGCCAGCGCCAGCAGCCGCTCGCCCGCCGCCAGGTACTCCTCGGGCGAGGCGGCGACCGGCAGCGACGGCAGCACCCGCCGGACGTTGGCCGCCGGATCGTGCAGCGGCACCGCGCCCGCCAGGATCACCTTGAACACCCGCTCGGGGAGATCGATCCCCAGCGCGTGCGTGTGCGGCTCCGAGACGCAGGGGCCGAGCCGCGCCCGGGCCAGCAGCGCCGGCAGCTCCTCGTCCGACACCGCGCCCGCCGGCCGCGGCCAGGGCCCCCAGCCGTAGAGCCGGAGCCCGAACCGATCGACCGCCGGCAGCAGGAAGCGGTCGATCGACCGCGCCTTGTACGGCCAGTAGCCCCCGACGTAGACCGCGCCCAGCGTCCCCGCCAGCTCGGGACGCGGCCGATAGAGCGTCAGATCGCCGGCCGTCGCCAGCGGCACGAACGGGCAGCCGACCCGCGCGTGCCAGCCGTCCCAGAGGCCGCGGTCGTGCTCGTGCGCGTACCCGAAGACCGCGTCGGGCGCCTGCCCCTTCACCCAGGCGACCCCCGCGGCCGGCTCGTCGACCCCCGTCGTCGCGCTCCCGGCGGGGAGCGGGTTGACGTGCAGCGCGACCCGCGCCCGCCGCCCGCGCCCTGGCGGCGGGATCGGCTGCCGGTGCGCCGAGCAGCCGACGTAGACGTCCGGATCGAACGCCCGCCAGCTCTCCGCGTCGCCGTCCCAGCGGCGGGCCTCGATCCCCATCCCCCGGCAGGCGTTGATCCAGGACTCCGAGATGACCCCGTACGCGCCGGCCGCCCGGTGGGTGAAGAGGACCCTCACGTGCCGGTCAACTCGTCGCCTTTGACTCTCATCTCTAGCTCAAGAGAAAGACATGTTCGCCAGAATCTACGGGCATGAGTTCGCATCCAATTCGCCAGCACATCGAATCAATGACCCTGCCGCTCGTCGGATACTTAGTCCCCTAAATACCCCGGGCACGCCAGGCAGTTGATTCCCGCGATTATACTCTCGCCAATGCCTCAAATTCGACCGCAATCACTTGCCGTCGAGATGAATCGGCCACAAAAACATCCACTCCGCCATCGTAAAGGCAGAGCGCTTCGCAGGAAGCGGGATTCAAGACCGTTGCGCCTTCAATTTTCCTCTTGGCGACAGCCTCGACAAGTTGTCCCATATCTCGATCTCTCTGAGCAAGCAAGCCAGCATGCACCGATAAGGCTGATGTATCAGCATACTCGTCGAGCAATTTAATCCACCCGTCCGGAACATTCGATATCTGCGTTAACCCAAGACCGGTCGCCGATGTACGAGCCGGTAAGTCGTGCGCCAGAACAAGGATCAAAAGCGAATCGAAGGAATCTACGATTCGCTCGACGAGCGCCAGCACAATCTCGACCGCTCTAGAAAGTTCACCCGGGCTCGTCGGCGCTCGCCTTTCGTCTTCGAAGTAGTGGACTCGCAACCAGCGCTCGGGGCGATCACGCCGCAGGAGAAAGCCAACCGGTGCAATATCTCCGCAGCATCGGCGCCAGCTATCCAACGCACTGAGCCCAACATCTATTTTAGACTTGATCAGGGACACAATGTTCGCACCCAATTCGCCAGCACATCGAATCGATGACCCTGTCGCTCGTCGGATCCGAGGCGCAAAACCGTAACCCTTCCAGAAACCTTGAGCGATTGGCCACTCAGTGCGAGCGCCTGCCGCGACGCCGGCGAAAGTTCACCAAATACCACGGCATAGAGGACCGGGATCATCATCGGTGGATCTCGGCAGACAGACAGCGACCGATCGTCTTCGTCGGACACCGTGATGACGCCTCGAAGAGCAGCGGTGGCGTCTATGATGAATGCTTCGAGCTCGTGCTCGAGATCGACCGTCAAGGTTCCATCGGGCTCGGTCGGTAATAGAACCTGTCCCTCGATCCCCGACACACTCGACGGGTGGTCGGATTTCACCAGCTCGAGTATCAGCGATCCTCGATCGGACGCGCTTCCGCGGCCAAAGTGGCACGAAATCCGAACGGTCTCGTCATAGCGGATGTCCAGCACCCCAAGCGCATCGTTGACGCCCATCCCGGATGAAAAATATGAGCGGTTGGCCTCGCCATTTTCGCCCCACAGGTCGAGCTCCTGCAGCGATCGTCTCCGCGCCAACGCGAACAACGCCTGAGCAGCATCGGCGAACTTCATCGACGCATATCCGGAAAAGCAAAGGTCCATGGCCTGTTTCACGGCTAATCCGCTTGGACGTACTCCTCGTACTCCCACTCGAAATACTTCTGCAGTGACGAGACCGAGTCCACCCAGTCTTTCTTCGTGCATCGCTTCAGGATTCGATCCAGTTCGGAATGGAGAAGCGCCCACGAGAACACGGACACGACCAAGAGCGCCCGATCGGATATGACATCACCCCGCTCTCGACCGCGCAACCCCTCCGGCGTCGCCACCATGATCTGAAAAAGATCTGCTGCTTCGGCGCCTTCCGCACCTATCTCCAATTCAAGGAGAAAGAACACGTCAGCCGGACTCTCCGGTATCCAAGTGTCGATCTCGATATCCGGCGACGACAGCTTCTTTATCTCTAACCTGATTGGACGTAGGTCAGCCAAGTCAGCCTCGGCGCTTCCAGAGGTTGCTTCAGATAGGCCAGAACGTCTCGAGCGCGTTGTCTAAGTTGTTGCCACTCGGCTCCGGTGCTCACGGCTTCATCGGTCCAGAACGACTTGGTCTCGCTCATCGTCTCGAACAACCTATCCATCGATACCAACTTGGCACGCACCTCATCGTCCGCGATCAGCGATGACGGCATAACATTCCTCAATTCATCGCTATAAAGCAGAGCAATCTCATCAGCGAGAGAAGCCAATTGCGGCAATGCATCGCGCTGAACCTGATAATCGGCGGCGATCAGCCGTAGAACTTCTATTAGATGGTCCATCTTTACTTGTCACTCGCGAAATTGAGGCCCGATCCCGCTTGCGCCAGGTGTACAGCGTCGCCTCGCTCACACCGTGCTTCTTGGCCACCTCCGCGATCGGCGTCTTGTCCGCCTCGCGAAGGATCTTCACCATCTGCTCCTCAGTGAACCTGCTCTTTCGCATCGCTCCTCCGGTGCCGGAGGGCATGCTCTCAGGTTTCAACTGGTCCGAAAACCGCCAGGCAGGGTCACCCAAGGAAGCCTCCGGAACAGTCGATATCGATCCCGGCGGACCCCTAGACATGAGCTCGGGAGCAGGAGGGATATTGGCGAGCAAAGAAGCCAGGGCAGGCTCGAATTCCACAAATCGGCCTCATCTATATTTCACAGTACCGACGAACGTAATAGCGATATCTGCGCTGGCCCATGCTGAGGGTCCAACATGACGACAGTCACAGAGTAAAATCGAGCAATTCACGGGATCCTCAATTGTTCCTAATGCTTCGAATCTCCCAATGATGACATCTTCATATGACGCCCCTCTCAGGAGATCTCTGAGCGTCGCTGTTGGAGACTCGTGATATTCGGCTTCCAAGAGATCATCATAGTAGCGACCAAGCACAAATGCTCGGCTGAATACCGAGCCAAGAAAATCACCGTCATCGGAAAATGATGTTTCGACGAACTTCTGCAACGCCTCTTCCGAACGCGCGACTCCGACCCAGAGGGATACAAAACCTTCATTGTTCATTTTGATTACCTGTTTCCTAATCAGACTGAAGGCCGGAGGAAGCGCTCTAACACCGTCTGGCAGCCCATAGTTTTAGGCGACGGCGAAACTCAGCATAGTTCGTCGACTGATCGATAAGCTCTAGTAGTTCATTCGATTTACGTCGGAGGGCAAGACCGCTACAGGAAATTAGCGAGGTGACTTCTCACCGAAGGCCGCGCGAGTACTGCATTTTAAGGCCTCCGCCATCCGGGAGGGAGCTTCCAGAACAGTCGACCTCGATCCCAGCGAACCCTAGAACGTGTGTTCGGGAGCAGGTGGGATATTGGCGAGCAAAGGGGCAAAGGTCGCCCGGATGCGTGCTTCTTCTTGTCGGAAGGAACTGCCCTTGACGTTCAAGGACGCTGTCGGCGCCAGACCGTCGGCGGCATGGAGGACAGCCTCAGCGAGATCCACGAGGCGTTTCATGTTGTCGCCCTCTAACCACTGTTCCGACTGTGCCCGGAGGGATATTTCTAGCGTCCCCGGAGGAGCCAAATGCGGGAAGTTAGCGTGAGCGGCGAAGAACAAGTTCGTCTCTCTACCATCATTGAACAATTCTTGAAATGCGCCATTGCTCAACAGCGGTTCGGACGCTCGATTTGAAGATGGGGAGCTGGCCTCGACCTCAAGGTCGAGGCCAGCGTACGCGTAAAGCACCGCCTTTGGGTGTCGAGAACACCACGTATGAGCCCGTGCGAGCTCCTCGGAACCAAGTCGCGCCTCTACCGTCGTCACTGGAGCACCCGTTTGAATGACTTCGAACGGCGACAGCAGCGACGTCGGCTGGCGCGAATCCCTTGCGAGGATAGACATTGCTTCCAAATACTTGTAGTTGCTGCCATCGCTAGCGACCGCGGTCTCGATCGACCCGGCTTTGGCATCTGGTCGAGCTACGAAATGCTTCAGAAAATCCTCGAGCGCGTACCCGGCGAGAAACCAATGGTCACCGTTCTCATGGCCCTCTAGTCCACCGATCGAGGTTAGCCTCACATACTCTCGTGACGTCAGCGCAGTCCAGAGCGGGTCGGGCCCGACAGCTCCGGCAAATCGAAAGTGAATTGAGCAATAGCGTGCCAATTTTTATTGTCTCGGCCCTCGGAAGAGCCCACTCCACCAGCCACTACCGTCCGAGCCAAATCAGTGTTGCCTACTCTGCTTGTACGTACTCTTCATATTCCCATTCGAAATAACGTTGAAGCGATGAAACCGAATCGATCCAGTTCTTCTTCGCGCACCTATTCACAATCCGACTTAGTGTAGAATGAACAAGCTTCCATGAGAATTTTGACACGACCAGGAGCGCTCGTTCAGATATGACATCACCTTGCCCCCGGCTGCGTAAACCCTCCGGCGTCGCTACCAAGATTTGAAAAAGGTCGGCCGATTCACCGCCTACAGCACCTATTTCCAATTCTAGGAGAAAAAAGACGTCATCCGAAGCATTCGGTGTACAGACATCAATCTCGATGTCGGGCGATGACAGCGTATTTATTACCAGTTCGATCACGAGCGCCAACACAATCTCGACCGCTCGTGAAAGCCCCGACGGGGTCGTCGGTGCTCGCCTTTCGTCGTCGAAATAGTGGACACGCAACCAATCGCCAGGGCGATCACGCCGTAAAAGAAAGCCGACCGGCGCAATATCTCCGCAGCATCGACGCCAAGCATCCAAGTAATTAATTTTCACCGCGTTTCGTGATCTGACTTTGATATTGAACATTCAATTTCAACGCCTACGGCATTTCCAGTGCCATCGAGCAGCTCGAATACTGGGTACCTTCCGTCGCCAAAGCCCGGCCGAATCATTGCCATCCTGACGGCGCCAGGAAGCACTATCCAGCCTGTGAGGCCCGTAGCCGTCTGCAGTTGATCGAAGTACGTAGACATTCCGAGGTCTCCCAAGACCTCGAATGCTTTTTCAACTGCATCTCGATCGCAGATACCAAGTTGCCCAAAATCAACAATGACTTCACCAAGACGCCTGCCACGATTCGAGCCCTCGCTTGAACACGTGACTTTAATAGCCATAACATGCCGATTACCTTCGACGTCTGCATTATGAACACAGATCGTGTATGTCCCAGCTGCCATGGGAAGCATAATGGGCTCGTCATAAAAATAGCTCGTGTCGGAGACTGACAGACATCTCCGGATGTCAATGTCACCAACGAGTGTCCAATCGCTATCTGGCATCAGTTTACCTCTGATAAATGAACCGATTGAACTCACCAATGTATCTAGTTGCCACTTCGGGTGGCACATCAGCCGCTTCTAACATACGATAGGTCAAACTTTGAATATCCGCAGCTGAGATCTGCGTCCAGTTGATGGGCGTACGGGCCAGACCTCTTTCGGATCGCCATCGATTGAATACAGCTCGTGTTGCGTTGTGCTGTTCTCGTGTCAACACGATCGTCGGCGCTTTCGTTCCTTGATAACCTGGAACGTTCGCTTGGGCCCAAGTGTCCAAGACGCCGTGATGTTTTTCGAATCCCGGCGCCGGCGTCGAGTAGGAAACGATGTCAAAGTCCTTCGGTGCCGGCGTGAGGCTCGGACTTAACGACGACTCGCGCGGCTTGGGTGCTGGCTCAGCCTTCGACGGGTGGACCTTGGGTGGCTTGAGGTCCTCGACCTTGGGCCCGCCGTGGCCGGGTGGCTTGTGGGCGCGCGCCTCCAGGACGTTGGGCTTGGGCGGCGGCTCGGGGATCCGGGCCCGGACGCCGTTGGGGCCGACGGCCTCCGCCTCGCCCAGCATCTCGTCGACCAGCGATCCGAGGCGACGCAGCACCGACTTGAGGCGCTCGATGAGCTCGGCGAGCTTGCCTGCCACACGACCGCCCAGCCGCTCCAGCGCCTGGAGCGCGCTGGTGACGAAGCGGCGCGTCGCCGCGAACCCCTCGGCGGCGCTCCCCACGCGCGCCGCTAGCCGCGCCACCACCTCGCCCCCCTCCTTGGCGAGGTTGCCGATGGCGTCGGTTCCGACCGCGAGCAGCACCTCGAACAGCACCATCCCGACGATCTGCCCCACGTCCTCGCCGAACTTCTTCCAGTCCTTCTCCGCCAGGAACGCCAGGAGCTGGTGGACCGCTTCGTGCCCCGCCTCTCGGACCTTGCCCAGCGCCAGGTCCCGGACGCCTGCCAGCAACTTCTGCAGCTGCGCGGCGGCGGCCCCCTTGTCGGCCAGCAGCTCGCCCACCAGCTGGCGGATCTCGCCGGCGATCTGGTCGCTCTCGCCGGCCAGCTGGATCAATCGGGGCCCGTACTTCTGGACCAGACCGGGCAGCTTGACGGCCAGGAACTGCTCCAGCTCGAACGGGAGCTTGACCAGCGCGAAGATCCCCTCGAACAACCCCTTGAGGGACGACCAGAACCCCTCGCCGATGCCGATGACCAGCCCCTCGGCGTAAGGGATCTGGTCGCCCAGCGTCATGCTCGTGAACTTGGCGAGGATCTGGTGCAGCTTCTCCGGCTCGGCCTGCAGCGCCCCGACCGCGCCCCGAAGAAGCTCGCGAAAGACGGCGAACTCGACATCGCCGAGGACCCGCGACGCGATCTCGGCGAAGACCGCGCTGTCGAGCAGCGGCAGATGGACGTTCCGATCGGGATCGTCGGCGGGCGCGGCCTGCCGGGCGACCAGCAGCCGGCCGCTGGCCCGCTGCTGCGCGACGTGCGCCAGCTCGTGCGCCAGCAGCGGCGACGGCTCGGCGCGCTGGCCGGCGCCCAGGAAGACATGGTCGCCGTAGGCGAAGGCGTGCGCCTGGAACGCGTCGGCGGTGCTCGCCGCCGTCGGTCCGGTGTGCACGCGGACGTCGGCCAGGCTCTGGCCCAAGCGCGGCTCGTAGAACTCGCGCGCGCCGGCGGAGAGCGGGACGCCGCCGGACGACAGCGCCGCGACCCCGCGGGGTGCCGTCGGGCCACGGAAGTGCTTGGGCAGGCCCAGGAGCGCCGGCGACGGCACCGGTCCACGCTCCAGGTCGGCCGCGATCCGATCCGCCTCCCGCTCGGCGGGATCGGACGGATTCGAGACACGGATGTCCGAACGGGCGGGCGGCGCCGGCCCCTGAGCCTGCGGCTCGGCCCGCCGCGGATTGAGGAGCGGAATGCCGTCGGGGATCCGCGACTTGGTCGCCGCGGGCTTGGCCGCCGACGGCTTGGCCGCCGACGGCGGTCGTCTCAGCAGCTCGTAAGTCCCCACGCCCGCCTCCCCGACCCCGCGCCCCGCTCAGCGCGGGTCGCCGGTCTTGCCGGACCCGCGGCGGCGCGCCTCGTCGACGGCCTCGCGGGTGACCAGGTGGTCGAGCCCCATGCGCTGGTAGTCCTCGAAGGTGAGGCCGGCCTCGGCGAAGCTGGCCAGCTCGGGCGCGCGGCCGTGGAGGTGGCGGACCGCCTCGCCGATCGAGGTCCCTTGGTTCTGCTGCGCCTCGAGCTGCCGCTGGACGCCGACCGCCCGCCCCATGTCGGGCGCCTCGCGCATCCGCCGCTCCACCGCCCGGCGGCGCAGGTGGTGCAGCCCTTGCGCCATCTCGGCGTGGCGGGTCATCTGCAGGTAGGTGGCGAGGAGCGCCTGCGCCCCGCGCTTCGCGATGTCGTTCTGGTCGGCCATGGCGTCTCTTCTCCTTCGATCGGTCGGCGGCGGTTCAGATTCCCGTCAGGTCGGCGGGGTTGGGGACCTGCAACAGCTTGACGAACCCCGCCTGCAGGATGGGCCGGAACTCGCCGGTGGAGCCGCTCCCCGAGGTCAAGAGGACCTGGTTGGTGTCGCTCTGCACGTCGAACGGGCTCTCCAACACCCGATTCGAGAGGATCATGATGTCGTGGGTGGTCTGGTTGGCGGCCATGACGCCCATGATCTGATCGAAGGCCACCAGCGACAGCAGCACCGTCCCCACCCCGGCCGAGGCGCGGTTCCGGGTGACGTTGACCGTGGCGCCGATGGCCAGCACCTGGCCGAGGATCTGACTGAGCCCGTTGAACGGCGGCGGCTCGGGCGGCTCCACGTTGGCCTGAAAGCGGAGGCCGAACTGGTTGCCGGTCACCCCCACGTGGTCGAGGCAGAGCAAGGCCACCGGGAAGAACGAGACCGGCGCCGTCGAGCCGTCGGGCACGGGGCGCCGGAGCGTGAAGTCGTAGACGACCTGGTTGTTGGCGAACACGACCGCGCCCCCCTCGCCGGCGAAGAACCGCGGGCTGGCCGGCGCGCTGTTGGTCAGGTACGGGCGCGTGCGGCCGGGGACCACGTAGTTGAGGAACTCCACGTCCGCGGGGACGTTCGGCACCGGCGAGGGCGAGAGCGCCGCCACGCCGAAGCGCTCCCAGGGGCCGCCCAGGTTCTGGACGTAGACCACGTCGCCGATGGCGAAGCGGTCGACCTGGTTGTCGGCGCCGTGGAACCCGAGCGAGCCGAGGTAGTTCCCCTCCACGGTCACCGGCCCGGTCGCCACCACGTGCAGCGCCCGCCCCTCCTTCTGCATCACCGTGTTGTCGATGACGCGCAGGGCGCTCCCCTCGGGATCGGAGGCGATGCGGTCCTTGAGCACGGGGCTCAGCGCCGCCAGCGTCCCCGCGGTGCCGGTCCCCGCCAGCATGACCGCGATGCCGGCGCGGATCCCGGGGTCGAGGTCGGTGCTCGGATCGCCCGCGTCACTGGCCGCGACGTCACCGTTGGCGGTGATGCGGTTCCCGCTGATGGAGATCCCGTCGCCCACCAGCACGAAGATGCCGCTGGTGGGGAGAACCTGCGAGCTGCCGTTGCCGGTCAGCCGGTTGTTGCGGATGTCGAGCCCGCCGCTGGCCGCCGCCAGCACCACCGCCCCGAAGGGGAGCGACTGCACGAGGATGCTCGACCCCTGGGTGGCGGCGGGGAACGGGAACAGGTTGCCCACCACCGGCAGGCCGCGCCCCGGGAAGAGCAGGTTCCCGGTGACGGTGTTGTTCTCGATCCGCGCCTGCACCACCTCGATGAGGTCGCCGCCCAGGTTGCGGAAGCCCAGCACCGTCAGCACCGAGATCCCGCTGGAGAACATCCCTTCGATGCGGTTCCCCTCGATGGCCAGATCGGCGATCGGCCCCTCGCTGAAGGGGAGGAAGTCGTCGTCGCTGGCGTCGTCGAAGAACCCGTCGCCGATGTCGGCGGCGATCACCAGCGCGGTCCCCTGCACGCCGAGCTGCGCGCGCCCGGCCCCCTCGCGGCGCGAAGCGTTGATGAACGGCGAGCCGGTGGGGCTGCGGACCGGCGACCGGCGCGGCCGCCAAAGCACGCTGCCGAGCGTGATGCCGTGCCCGACGCCGCCCACGATCCGGTTGCGCCGGACCTCGATCCGCTCCGAGCCGCCGCGGATCTGGATCCCGCCCCAGGCGACCGCCGTGCAGGCGGCGCCGTGGTCCAGGCAGGAGGTGTCCGCCTCGACCCGATTGCGGACGATCACCACGTCGTTCCCCTGCACCACGATCCCGGCGTGCTCGCTGAAGGCGGCCGCCATCTGGATGAGGCTGTCGGTGACCGAGATCCGCTGCCCCGCCTCGATGTCGACGCCGGTCCGGGGATCGGCTGCGTTCTGCCCGGTGGCCGCGCCCGCCCCCACCTCCAGGCCGGCGACGTCGACGTCCTCCGAGCTGGCGTCGCGGATCGCCAGCGCCACCTGGCCGAACGTCTGCAGGCGGGTCTGCCGCACCGACACCAGCCGGCAGGCGGTGAAGGTCACCAGCGGCTCGTCGGGCGCCGGCCCCGCCGTCTGATCGCCGCCGGCGGTCAGGTCGCGCACGGAGACCACCTCGCTGTTCTGGGCCAGGAGCGCCGGACGCTGGAAGGTCAAGCAGGTGACCCCCTGCACCTTGACCGAGACCGAGCCGTCGACCTCGATGAGCGCGGGCTCGGCGGCGAGCGCGCCGGGGGTGAACGCGCCGGCGCGGATCACCCCCGCCGTCACCGACAGGTCCTCGAGGACCACGTCGTTGGAGGCGCTGACCCCCACGCCGCGCTGGTTCGCCACCTCGAGCGCCAGGCCCGTCAAGGTGACGCCCGTGGAGCGGACGATCGACACCAGGTCGCCCGACGGCGAGCCGGAGGGGTTGCGGATGATGGTGGCGTTGCCGCACCCCTCGATGCTGACGTTGCGGCGCCCCACGACGCTCACCGTCTCGGTATAGACGCCGGGGCGGACGGCGATCCGGCCGCCGTCGGAGGGGAGCAGGTCGACCGCCGCCTGGATGCTGGTCTGATCGCCGACGCTGGCGACGCCGTCGCCGACGGTGATGGTGATACAGCTGTCGTCGGTCACCTTGCGCATCCGGACGCGGCAGTCGTCCAGGAGAGCCAGGAAGCCGCTGGGGCCGCCCGCCATGAACGCCAGCGGCGCCACGAAGTGGTGGGGGCCGTGCGGGGGGACGCCGGCGGGCTCGGTCCGCAGGTCGTAGGGGACCACCAGCCCGGGCGTGTCGACCCGCAGCGCCGCCACCCAGAAGTCGCCGCGACGGCCGGGGGTCATGAACACCGGGATGACGCCGGTGTCGCCCAGCGCGGGGCCGGTCGGATCGACGCCGCCGCTCGGCGTGGGGGTGGGGATGAGGACGCCGCTGGCGTCCGCCGCCACGTGCCAGAGGCGCATGTAGAGATCGATCACCCCCGGCGCCTCGGCCGGCGTGTTCAGGCGCGCGGCGGCCGGGTGGTTCGGGTCCCAGCTGGTCACGAAGGCCTGGACGGCGGCGCGGAACCCGCCGTCGTCCTCGACGGTGAAGGTGCGGGTGATCGGATCGATCGCCGAGTTGGCGCGCGTGAAGGCCCCCACCTCGGCGGCCACCTTCTTGAAGTGACCGGTCTCGAGCGACGGGGGGAGGTCGCCGCCTCCCAGGAGCGCGGCGAACGGCAGCAGCTCCACCACCCGGCCCGGCAGCGGGATCTGGTCCTCGTTCCCGGGGGGCGTCAGCATCTCGATCTGGACGTCGCCCGGTCCGGCCAGGTTGTGCACGCGCACGGCGAACAGCGGCGTGGCGTCGTTCGCGGCCCAGACGAAGTGGCCCGGATCGGTGAGCATGATCCGGAGGGCGGCGTTCTCGTCGCCCAGGTAGCGGCGCTGGTTCGGCGCGCAGGGGGCGCAGGTGTCCGACGAGGGGCCGGCGTCGAAGGCGATCCGCAGCCGCCCGTTGGAGAGGACCTCGAAGGTCGAGTCGTCGACGGTGGCGTTGTCGGCGGCGAGCTGCGCCTTGAGCGCCGCGAAGCCGGCGTCGCAGCCGCGGGCGACGGTGGGATCGAGGTTGAGCAGGCGCGCGCGCCGCATGGTCCGCACGCGCGTCGCCACGTCGGGGCCGCGCAGCATCGGCTCGCCGATCTCGGGATCCTCGACCGAGCTGACCGGCTGCTCCCAGGCCTCGAGGTAGTAGAACTGGTTGAAGCCCCCGCCGCTGTCGAACACCGGCAGCGGCTCGGGCGGGGCGAGCTGCAGGAAGTCGCGCTGGAAGACGAACGGCTCGGGCTGCTCGAGCGGCAGCCGGTGGCCGCCCACGTACATCGTCCCCGCGCGCAGCGTGAGCGGGATGACCGCCACGGTCTGCCCGCCCAGCTGGACGTCGGTGGTCGCCAGGTTGTGCCCGACCGGGAGCGGATCGGTCTGCGGCGGGACCGGGCTGCCGGCGATCAGCGGCGCGCCCAGGCTGAACCCGTCGTCCGGCGTCCCGGTCGGCCCGATCAGATCGAGCGCCGCCTGCCGGCGATCCTCCTCGCGGAGCTGCGACCCTTCGTTGAGGTCGGAGTCGATCAGCGCCCGCCCCTGTTGGAGCCGCACGTCGGCGTAGTGCTTGCGCGGCTGCAGGAGGAGGCGAGAGATGTCCGATGGCATGACGGTGAACCCTCCGGTCAGGTCTGGGGCCGCGTGAACAGCTGCAGGAACCGCTGGACGAACTTGTTCAGGAGATTGAGGTTGCTCGAGGGGTCGCCCGCCTCCCCGAACACGCGGCTCGAGTTGTCGAACATCACCTGCGCGTGCTGCATCCGCAGCAGCTCGGAGCCCTCGAAGGCGAGGGTCACCGGCGGCGTCGGCGTCCCGTCGGGGGCGAGGGGGAACGGCGCGTCGGTCAGGCCGCTGGATCCCACCCCCAGGTTCGAGATCAGGATCTGGTGCGTGGTCTGGTTGAATAGGTTCATGCTCAGGAGCTGGCTGACGGTCAGCAGCGACAGCGTGGCGTCGGTCACCGGCTCGGCGACGCGGTTGCTGGAGGCGCTCACGCTGGCGCCGACCGCGAACACGTGGCTCAGGATCGGCTCCAGCATCAGGGCGGGCGAGCCGCCGCCGGCGATGGGCGGGCTGGTCTCGGGCGGGCTGGTGGGGATCTTGGTCCCCCGCAGGCGGAGCGCGAACTGGTTGTCGGCGAGCGTGAGGTGGTCGAGCGTCAGCAGCGCCACCGGGAAGTAGGCGAGCGGCGCCCCGATCCCCACCCGGGGGACCCGCAGGACCTCCCAGTCGAACACCACCTGGTTGGCGTTGAAGACGATGCCGCCGCCCAGGCCGACCGCGAGCCGCGGCGGGATCTGGCCGTTGGTGAAGGGGTTGGTGACTGAAACGTTCGTCAGGTAGTCGGAGGCGTTCGGGGGGAAGGTGAAGTCGTCCGCCGACGGCACGGCGCCGAGCGCCCCCTCCCACGGCGTCCCCAGGTCCTGGACGTAGATGATGTCGCCGACCGAGAAGCTGTCGACCAGCGTGTCCGACCCGTGGTTCCCGTCGGAGGTGAAGAAGTTGCCGTTGATCGCCGCCGGCCCGGCGCACAGCACGTGGAGCGCGCGCCCCTCGGGCTGGCGGACGGAGTTGGCGATCACCGCCAGCGCCAGCCCGCTGTCGTCGAGCGGAGCCGAGGGGATCGGCGCCAGCGCGTCCTCGATCCCGCTGACGCTGGTGGCGCCGCGCGTCCCGGCCAGGAGGACCGCGATCCCCGCCCGCACGCCCGGGGCCGGCGCCGCGTTGGGGCTGGTGGGGCTGTCGAGGAACGCGCGCCCGCCGTTGGCCGCGACGCGGTTCCCGGTGATGCGGATGTCCTCGCCGCAGAGCACGAAGATCCCGTTGGTGGGGAGCAGCGGCGAGGTCCCGTTCCCGATGACGACGTTGTCGCGCACGTCGGTGTCCTGCACCGCCGCCAGCACGATCCCGCCGAACGGCAGCACCGCGATCGGGAGGCCGCCGCCCACCAGCGAGCCGTTGAGCGGGACCACGTCGGTCCGCAGCGCCACGTCCTCGGCCGGCGCCAGCAGGTTGCCGAGGATCGTGTTGCGCTCGATGCGCGCGTCGACGAGATCGATCAACGCGTCCTGGTCCGGCATCCCCAGCACCGTGAGCGCCGAGATCCCGTTGCCGGACATCTGCTCGATCCGGTTGCCGGCGACGACCAGCCCTTGCAGCGGCCCCTCGTCGGCGCCGAGGAAGACGTTGTGGGAGCCGTCGATGAACTGCTTCGGCAGGCTGCCGTTGGGGGACATCTTGCCGTCGGCGCGGGTCGAGATCTGGCCGGTGCCGGCCCCCTGGCGCCGCGGCGCC
>DASZVW010000547.1:0-1922 GCA_035546895.1 Polyangia bacterium | reverse complement strand
CCCGAGCTCCTCGACCGGCTGGCGGGCGCGACGCCGCCGGCGGCGATCCATCTTCTGGCCGACAACGCCGGCCCCGAGCTCCTCGCCGACCTGCTGCTGGCCGACGCGCTCCTGCGCCTGGGCGACACCCGGGTGGTCTTCCACTGCAAGCCGTGGCCGATGTTCGTCTCCGACGCGCTCGTCGACGACGTGCGGGCGACCGTGGACGGCCTGCGCGCCCACCCGGCGGCCGCCGCCCGCGCCGCCGGCGATCGGCTGAGCGACGCGCTGGCCAGGGCGCGGCTGCGCGCCGAGACCCACGTCGCCTGGGGCGAGCCGCGCCACTTCGATGCCCTCGACGCCGACCTGACGGGCGCGCTGGCCGCCGCCGGCCTGGTGCTGGCCAAGGGGGACCTCAACTACCGCCGCTTCGTCGGCGACCGCGACTGGCCGATCGACACGCCGGCCGCCGACGCCTCCGCCGCCGTCCCCTTCACCGCCTTCGCGCTGCGGGTGCTCAAGTCCGACACGCTGGTGGGCGTGACCCCCGCGGCCGCCGCGCGGGCCGCCGCGCTCAGCCCCGGCTGGCGCACCGACGGGACGCACGCGCTGGTGCAGCGCCTCGGCGGCGGCCGCGGCTAGAACTCGATCTGCCGCCCGTCCTTCCAGAGCTTGCCGGTGGTGGCGAACGGCTCGCGGAGGAGCGCCAGCGCGCCGCGCGCCGAGTCCTCGGGGACGCCAGGGGCGCGCGGGCCGCCGAGGTCGGTCTTCACCCAGCCGGGATCGAGGCCGTTGACGGCGACAGCGCCCCGGAGCTGCTCGGCCTGCAAGCGCACCAGGCCGTTGAGCGCCCACTTGCTCAGCCGGTAGCTGGAGATCCCCGTCTCGGCCAGCGCGGCGAAGGTCCCCGCCCCCGAGGTGACGTGCACGATCCGCGGCTCGCGCCCGGCCCGCAGGAGCGGGAGCACCGCGCGCGCCAGCCGGTAGGGGGCCGCGAGGTTCACCGCCAGCGTCCGCTCGAGCGTCCCCTCCGGCTCGTCGTCGAGCGTCGGCGGCCCCTCGGTCATGATGGCGGCGTTGTTCACCAGCACGTCGAGCGCCCCCCAGCGCGCCGCGATCCGCTCGGCCGCCCGCGCCGGCGCCTCGGGGCGCGCCAGGTCGAGCGGGAAGGCGTCGAAGCGCGCGGCCGCGCCGACGCCGATCTCCGCGAGCAGCGCCGCGCGGGTGGCGCCGAGGCGCGCCTCGTCGCGCGCGCAGCCGAGGACCGAAGCCCCCTCGGCGAGGAACAGGCGCGCCGTCGCCCGGCCGATGCCGCGCGAGACGCCGGTGATGAAGATGCGGCGGCCGTCGAGTGTCCCGAACATGCGCGGGAGTTTGGCAGACCCGCGCCCGGCGTCCAGCGCCCCCGCTACGGCGGGACCAGCGCCGCGATCGCCGCCAGCGCCTCGCGCGCCGCCCGCGCGTCGGCCTCCGGCGTCCCCCCGAAGGCCATCCGCCCCCCCGTCCCCAGCGGCGCCGCGTTCATCGCCGCCGCCGGCCCGGTGCGCGCCTCCAGGTAGAGATGGCCGGCCCCGGCGAAGGTCAGCGCGCGGTCGGCGAACGGGTGCCGGTGGGCGCGCAGGTACTCGAGCGCGTGCGCGCACTGCGCCTCGGAGTCCCAGACCTGGTCGTCGCCCGCCGCCAGGCAGAGGACCGGGCCGGCGATCCGCTCGAGCGGGAAGAAGGCGCGCGCCACCGCCGCGGCGTCCTTCCGCGCCGCCTCGTACTGGTCGCGGAAGGCGACGAGCCGCGCCGGATCGGGGGCCGGCCAGGCGGCGTTCTCCGCCGGCGCCGGCACGCACGGCAGCGCCCGGCCCGCGCGCGACCACGAACAGCCCGCGGGCGCGCCGTGCGCGCCCAGCCCGTACCAGGCGAACGGCGACGGCACGTTGGCGATCACCGCC
>DASZVW010000546.1:0-2743 GCA_035546895.1 Polyangia bacterium | reverse complement strand
GGCCGCCGGCCTGATCGGTCAGTTCGTCAACGTGGTCCGGATCGTCCTCTACGTGGCGATCTTGATCATCTTCCTGATCGCGCTGGTCATCATCAACAACGCCCTGGTGATGGCGACGCTGGAGCGGGTCAAGGAGATCGGCACGCTGCGCGCCATCGGCGCCCAGCGGCGCTTCATCCTGGCGATGCTGGTGATCGAGGCGCTGGTCGTGGGCCTCATCTTCGGCGGCCTGGGCGCCGGGCTGGGCGCGGCGCTCGTGGCGCTGGTCGGCAAGATCGGCATCCCGGCCAAGTCGGACGTGTGGTTCTTCTTCTTCTCGGGGCCGCGCCTGCACCCCTTCATCGGCACCAGCAACATCATCGCGGCGTTCGCCATCGTGCTCATGGTGAGCGCGTTCTCCAGCTTCTACCCGGCCTGGATCGCGATGCGGGTGACGCCGCGCCAGGCCATGCAGGAGGAGGAGTAGCCATGTCCAAGCTGTTCGTCGACCTGACGATCGCCTTCCGCAACCTGGTGCAGCACAAGCGGCGCACGCTGTTCCTGGGGATGGCGATCGCCGCCGTGACGGCGCTGCTCGTCCTCTTGAACGGCCTCTCCACCGGCGTGCGCGAGACGATGATCGACACCGCCACCACGCTCTCCACCGGGCACGTCAACGTGGGCGGGTTCTACAAGGTGACCGCCGGCCAGGCCGGCCCGCTGGTGACCGACTATCAGAAGGTCCTCGAGGTGGTGAAGAAGGCGGTCCCGGAGATGGACTTCGCGGTCGAGCGCGGGCGCGGCTGGGCCAAGGTGGTCTCCGACACCAGCTCGATGCAGCTCGGGATCACCGGCATCGACATCACGCGCGAGCCCAAGTTCGCCTCGGTGCTGCAGCTGGTGAGCGGCAAGCTCGACGACCTGGCGCAGCCGGGGACCATCCTCCTCTTCGACAACCAGGCCGACAAGCTGGGGGTGAGGATCGGCGACGCGCTCACCATCTCCGCCCCCACCACCCGCGGCACCAACAACACCATCGACGTGCGGGTGGTGGCCATCGCCCACAGCCTGGGCCTGCTCAGCACCTGGAACGCCTTCATCCCCATGGACAGCCTGCGGGCGCTCTACCAGCTCAATCAGAACTCGACCGGCGTCATCCAGATCATGCTCAAGCGGAAGGACGTCGACAAGATCCCGGCCATCGCCGGGCGGCTGCGGCTGGTGCTGGCCGACGCCGGCTACCGGATGATGGAGCCCGACCCGCGCGCGTTCTGGCTGAAGTTCCAGTCGGTCCAGCGCGAGGACTGGACCGGCCAGAAGCTCGACGTGACCTCCTGGGAGGACGAGATCTCCTTCATGACCTGGACGCTCAAGGCGCTGCAGGGGCTCTCCTTCGTGCTGATCGCCATCCTGATCGCCATCATCGTGATCGGGATCATGAACACCATGTGGATCGCCATCCGCGAGCGGACGCGCGAGATCGGGACGCTGCGGGCGATCGGCATGCACCGGCGCGAGGTGCTCTGGATGTTCCTGCTGGAATCGATCATGCTCGGCCTCGGCGCCACCATCGGCGGCGTGATCGCCGGCGCGGCCATCGCCGCCGGGCTCAACGCCCTGCACGTCCCCGTGCCGACGGGGCTGCAGTTCTTCCTGATGTCGCCGCACCTCCACCTCTCGGTGCACGGCTCGCTGCTGGTGCAGTCGGTGGTGACCATCACCCTGGTGACGGCGATCGCGGCCCTCTATCCCTCCCTCAAGGCGGCGCGGCTGCAACCGGTCGTCGCCATGTCCCACTTCGGATGAATCGACCATGACCCAACGAACACTGAGACGGATCTGGACGGCGCTCGCCGCCGCCGCGACGCTGAACCTCCTGCCGGGCGTCGGCCCGGCGGGGCGCGCCCAGGCCGCGCTCACCACGCCGCAGATGGTGGAGCTGCTCAAGCACGTCGACGAGCGGCAGAACAACAACGGCGACTGGCGCGCGCAGGCCTACCTCGAGCAGAAAGAGAAGGACAAGGTCGACACCGTGTACGAGACGGAGTACTTCCGCCGCTCGGCCGACCAGAAGTTCATGATCCTGTTCACCAAGCCGAAGTCGTCGGCGGGGCAGGGCTACCTGCGCATCGACAAGAACCTCTGGTTCTACGACCCCTCGGTCGGCAAGTGGGAGCGGCGGACCGAGCGCGAGCGGATCGGCGGCACCAACTCGCGGCGCTCCGACTTCGACGACTCGCGCCTGGCCGAGGAGTACGACCCCACCGACGAGGGGGAAGAGAAGCTGGGGATCTACACCGCGCAGAAGCTGAAGCTGACCGGCAAGCCGAACCAGGACCTGGCCTTCCCGGTCATCCACATCTGGATCGACAAGGCGACCAACAACATCCTCAAGCGGCAGGAGTACGCGCTGTCGGGGAAGCTGCTGCGGACCTCCTACTACACCAAGTGGACCAAGATCTTCAGCCCCTCGAAGAACGGCGAGGTCTGGTACCCGGGCGAGATCCGCTTTTACGACGAGGTCGAGAAGGCCAACCAGACGCTGGTGATCATCAAGTCGGTCGATCCCAGCCCGCTGCCGCAGAACCTGTTCACCAAGGCCTGGCTCGAGAGCAAGAGCAGATGACCACCTGGAGGCGGGCGGCCGTCGGCGCCGCGCTGCTCGTGGCCGCCACCGCGGCGCGCGCGCAGGCGGAGGACCGGCCAAGCGAGCAGGACATCTTCGGCGCCGGCAGCGCCACGCCGGCGCCGTCCCCGACCCCCG
>DASZVW010000545.1:0-4466 GCA_035546895.1 Polyangia bacterium | reverse complement strand
GGCGTCGCGGGCGCGGGCGGCGCGGGCACGCTCCCCGCGGTCACCGTCTGGATTGCCGGCGACTCCACGGTGATGACCTATCCAGAGCCCAATACCGACGGCGACAGCATGGTCAGCCTCTACGGCTGGGGTCAGGAGATCGGCCAGTTCTTCAGCAGCAAGGTCACCATCAACAACCAGGCCATCGGCGGGCGCAGCGTCGCCTTCTTCATGTGGTCGGTGGTCCAGGACAGCGCGGGCGACTACCAGTGCGTCGACGACCAGGGGACGCCCGAGTTCAAGACCAGCAACGGGAACAAGGTGAACACCTCCCAGTGGTCGGCGATCCTGAACGGCATGAAGTCGGGAGACTTTCTCCTCATCCAGTTCGGGACCAACGACGAGACCCACACCTGCCCGCGCTACGTCTCGCTCCCCGACTTCGAGACCGACTTCGGCCTCATGGCCGACGCCGCCCGCGCCAAGGGGGCGACGCCGATCTTCGTGACGCCGATGGGCCACCGCACCTTCAGTGGTTCGACCGCCACCAATACGCTGCTCCCTTACGCCAACGCGATGAAGGACGAGGCGACGCAGAAGATGGTGGAGGTCGAGGACCTCAACCTCGAGAGCGAGGCCTACTACACCAGCGTCGGGAACAGCTACCTGGCCTCCACCATCTTCGACACCGGGATCACCCACTTCACGGCGGCCGGCGCGACCGAGATGGCGACGCTCATCGTGAAAGAGGTACGCAAGAACGGAGGCCGGCTGGCCGCCTACCTCAAGTAGCGCCAGCCCCAAGGAACGAGCAAGGTCGCCATCGCGGTCGACGGCAGTTCCCGCCGCGTGACTCCATCCTTACCGGTTGCCGCCGACCACGCGCCGACTATTGGGGCTGACGGCCTATCGGACCACCAGCCACCACGCGACGGTTGCGGCGAGGAACGTGCCGCCGACGAGGACGCCGAAGAGACCGGCCCGGCCTCCACGCGCGCGCGCAATGAGCCCCGACACGACGGCCCCTGCTCCGGCCAGCAGCGCCGCACCATAGATGCCGTGCGCCAGAGCCGTTTTGTACGCCAAGGCGCGCTGGTAGTCAGGCCCTGGCGGTGGCTCGCCGATACCCACGAACGCGGCGACGGGGCCGAGACACCAGGCAAGAACGGCAAAGATGATGGCGAACCAGCCGGCGCGCGTTTGGCTCGCGGGCTGGCCCGTTGTTCCGTCGGCCGGCGCGTCGGCCATTTTCACATCGCCAGCCTGCGCCACGAACGGATCCCAAGGCAAAATTTCACTGAAAGGCCCACCTCAACAACTTTGGCCTGCCAGTGATCCAGCAGTGTCATGTGGACCGGCGCCGCGCCCGCGCAGAGGGTCCCACCAGGTTCTACGGCGCGACGTCGACGAAGAGGTCGTAGAGCGCGAAGGTGAGCGGCCGCCGGCTGGTGACCGGCTCGACCCAGGGCGGCTCGGGCGTCGAGAAGGTCACCGTGGTCCGGCCGGGCGGCAGCGGGAGCGGCCCGTACCGGTCGGGGAGGCGCTGCGGGCTGGCGAGCGTGAACGTTCGATCCGGGAGACGCCCGTCGGGCGCGTGCAGCGTCACTGTCCGCGGCGTCACCGAGGCGAGCTGGAAGCTCAGGGTCGCCCGCAACGTCCGCGCGGTGGGGTTCTCGAGCGTGAGCTCGGCCGCGCCGGAGGCCCAGCGCCAGTTGTGGCGTCCGAGGTGCTCGGGGCCGAACCAGCCGGTCTGGTAGCGGAGGGTGACGCCGTCCTCGAAGATCGTCTGCTCGGTGGGGACCATCCGGAGGACGTCGAAGGTCGACAGCACCGTCAGGTTCCCGACCACCAGGAGCAGGAGGCCGCGCCGGGTGCGCGGCGCCAGGATGTTGAAGGCCAGCGTCAGCGGGAGGACGGCGCGTATCGCCGCCGACGGAGAGCTCTCCCAGACCGCCCAGCCCAGCACCATCCAGAGCAGCGCGAAGGCGGCCCCGATCCGCCACCAGACGAGATCGAGCCGCGGGCGGAAGATCAGCAGCCCCACCTGCGTGGCCATGGCGACCACGGCGAAGACCTCGGTCCGGGTGTAGAGGTCGAAGCCGCCGGCGCGGCACCCCCGGTAGAGCTCCGCCAGCTTCTTGCCGAACGACACCAGCGGGAGATCGAAGTTCCGGCTCCCGGCGCTGCCGCCCCCGTAGTGGTGGGCGAGGACGGCGGCCCAGACGAGCGTCGGCGCGACGCAGAGGGCGGCCGCGGCGGCGGCGCGCAGCCGCTCGCGCGGCGTCTCCCGCCGTCCCACGAAGGCGGCGGCGCAGAGCACGCTGGTCTCGCGGACCAGGCCGGCCGCCGCCAGGACCGCCGCCCCCAGCCAGCGCCGGTTCTGCTCCACCAGGCGGCCGCCGATCGCGATCACCAGCAGCGCCGGCCCGTCGGTCAGGCTGCGGGTGACGCTGACGACCATGCCGGCGCCGAACAGCGTCCCCGCCCAGCGGAGGAGGTTGTGGAGCTCGCCGGGCGGGAACCACCAGCGGGCCAGCAGCGCCGCCAGGACCAGCAGGCAGAACAGGTTGGCGAGCGCGTAGATCTGGATGATGCGCCCCGGATCGCCGGCGCCCACGAGGTGCACCAGCGCCGGCAGGAGGATCCGCCGCGTCCGGTAGGCGGGCCCGTCGAGCGCCTTGCGCAGCCCGGGATCGAACGGGTCGCCCGCCACCGCGAGCTGGGCGTAGAACTGGCCGTCGTACCCGGCGGACCCCGCCTGGGTGTAGAGGGGGACCTGGGCGAGCTGGGGGAGGCGCCGGGCGGCGAACATATCGCCGAAGTCGATCAACGCCGAGAAGCCGGTGTGCGCGTGGTGGAGCCGGCCGACCTCCCACCCGAAGCCGAGGAGCAGCCCCAGGTAGACGGCGAGGTAGCGCCGGCGCGCGGCGGCTCGTGAGGCGGCGTCGGCGGTGTCCATCGCCTCCAGCTCCCGGCGCGCGCTCAGCCCCGGCGGACGGAGATCGCCAGCTTGGCCACGCTCTTGACCACGTGCGGGACCCGCTTGAGCAGGCGGATCGAGGGGGGGCGCTTCTCGCGGACGGCGAAGGGGATCTCGACCACCTTCTTCCCCTCGCGGTGGGCGCGGATGACGAACTCGCTGGCGAACACGTCGCGGTCGAGCACGCAGCGGCGCGCCGTCTCCAAGAGCGCCTGGCGCCGGAAGGCCTTGAGCCCGTGGGTGTCGGTCCCCGGGTAGTGGCAGACCGCGCGCAAAAGGCCGTTGTAGACGCGGGTGGCGGTCCGCCGGAACAGCGGCCGCTGGTCGTTCGAGCCGACCATCGCCTTCGACCCCACCACCAGCTCGGTGTCGCTCCGCTCGAGCAGCGCCATCGCCCGGGCGTAGAACTCGGTGTCCAGCAGATCGATCTCGTCGCAGACCACGAAGGTGCCGCGCGCCTCCAGGATCCCCTGCCGCATCGCCAGGCCGTAGTTGGGCTCGCCGACGGAGAGCATGCGGACGTGGGGGTGCTCGGCCTCCAGCTCCTTGCCGATCTCGATGGTCCGATCGCGCGAGCCGTTCTCGCACAGCAGCAGCTCGTAGCTCCAGCCGAAGCGGCGCAGCTTCTCCTCCAGCTCCAGCACCGAGCCGCGCAGGATCCCCTCCTCGTTGTAGACGGGGATGACGATCGAGACGTGCGGCGCGCCGCTCACGAGGCGCTCTCCGCCCCGTCCGGCGCGCCGTCGATCAGGCGCGCCACCTCGCGCCCGGCCAGCACGCAGTCCTCCATGGCGTTGTAGGTCCAGGCGCCGTAGCGGCCGCGCGGGTGGATGGCGTTGGCCTCCAGGAAACCGAAAATCGTGCGCGTGGCCCGGTAGTAGTGCTGATCGAACACCACGTAGGCATATTCGATCTGCTTCTCCTCGGCGAACACCACGTCGCCCGCCGCGCGCAGCGCCCCCGCCTCCACGAGCGCCGCGGTGGTGTCGCGCACCGCCGCCTCGCCGATCGGCCCGCGGTCGGCCATCTCCACGCAGATCGAGGCGCACCCCGCCGGGGCCATGCTGGCCATCGCCGTCGAGAAGACGTTCACCCGGTAGAACGGATACCGCTTCTCGGGGACGTAGATCCAGTGCCAGTCGGCCGGCGGCGTGCCGCGGGCGCCGATGTTGAGGTAGCGGAGGGTGGTGCAACGCAGGTGCGCCGCCTCGCGCTCGATCTCCGGCGGCAGCTCGGGCATCCGCTTGAGCAGCTCGGGCAGCGGGAGGGTGGCCACCAGTGCGCGGTAGGGGAGGGTCTCGCCGCCCACCGTCACCTGGCGCCGCCGCCAGTCGATCCGGTCGGGGCTCGCCGAGGTGTGCACCTGGCCGTGCGCCATCCGGGTGGCGAGCGCGCGGGTGAAGGTCTCGATCCCGCCCGACCGCGGGTAGAGGAAGCTCTGGTTGTAGCCCAGCTCGGGCGGCCCGGCCCCCACGGCGCCGGCGATCACCTGCTCGAGGTTGGGGAG
>DASZVW010000544.1:0-3307 GCA_035546895.1 Polyangia bacterium | reverse complement strand
GTACGGCAGCCCGCCGGCCGCCGCGCCGGCCGGCGGTCAATGTTCGCCAAGCTGTCACCTGCGCCGCCGGCGGTCCGGCACCGCCGTTCAGCGGTAGCGCGAAGCCGGCGCCGTGGCGCGCGCGTTGCCCAGCGCCGCCCGCTGCGCCTCGGTCATCCTCTCGAGCGGCGTGGTGTCCTCCATCCCGGGGACGCAGACCACCTCGCCGAGCCGCAGGCCGGCCAGCGCCGCCCGCGCCACGTCGTCGGGGGCCATGCGCGGCGCCTTGCTGAGGTCCATCCCCTGCACCTCGTGGAACTCGGTGGCCACCACGCCGGGGAGGCAGACCTGCACGCGCACGCCGCTGCCGGCCAGCTCGTTGGCCAGGACCTGGGTGAAGGTGAGCAGGAACGCCTTGGCCCCGGCATAGACCGCGCGCTGCGGGAAGAACGGCTCCGTCACGGGACCGGAGAGCGCCAGCAGCGAGGCGACGTTGATGACGCCGCCACGCTTCCGCTCGACCATCCCCGGCAGGGCGGCGCGCGTCACCTGGACGACCGCGCGGACGTGGACCGAGAGCAGCCCGTCGGCCACCTTCGGATCGAGCTCCACGAAGCGGCGGTAGCCGCCGAAGCCGGCGTTGTTGACCAGCAGCTCGAGCGGCGCCGAGGCCGCCCGGGCCGCCACGGCGCCGACGCCGGTCTCGGTGCCGAGGTCGGCGACCAGGACCTCGACCTTGGCCTGGTGCGCGGCGGCCAGCTCGCCGGCCAACGCCTCCAGTCGCTCGCGGCGGCGCGCGACGACGATCAGGTCGTGGCCGGCGGCGGCGAGCTGACGGGCGAACGATTGTCCGATGCCGGCGGAGGCGCCGGTGACGAGGGCGAGGGGACGCGACATGGCCGTAGGCTACGGTCCCGGCGTCGCGTCGACCAGCCCCGGCGGCGATTTGTGACCGCCGCCACAGACATTCCCCAAGGAATACCGCCAACTGGCGCCCCGAGGCGAGGCAGTTGGCGAGCGACGGCACTTCTCCGGGCTCGGCGCCAACCGCGCCGGCGCGGCTCAACCGCCTCGACGTGCTGCGCGCGATCGCCATCCTGCTGGTGCTCGGGCGGCACGTCTACTTCAACGCCTTCTGGATGCGCATCGGGTGGATGGGGGTCGATCTCTTCTTCGTCCTCAGCGGCTTCCTGGTCACCGGCCTCTTGCTGTCGGAGCAGCGGCGCAAGGGGCGGATGAACCCGGTCCGCTTCTGGCTCCGGCGCGGCTTCAAGATCTACCCGCCGTTCTACGCGCTGCTGATCGTCTCGGCGATCGCCGGCTTCCACCAGCCGGGCAACGTGCTGGCCGACGTGTTCTTCTTCCAGAACTTCGTCCCCGGCTGGTGGCACCACGCCTGGTCGCTGGCCATCGAGGAGCACTTCTACTTCCTGATGCCGGCCGTGCTGGTGCTGCTGGCGCGCGGGCGGGCGGGCGAGGCGGATCCGTTCAAGCGGCTGCCGCTCATCGTGGCCGCCGTGGCGGTGGTCTCGCTCGCGCTCCGGATCGCGCTGCTGCCGTTCGGCCCGCCGCCGGGCGACCCGCACTTCCTGCTCCGCCACGCCTACGCGACGCCGCTGCGGATGGACGGGCTGGCCTTCGGCGCCTTCATCTCGTATTGCACCCACTACCGGAAGGCGGCCTTCGCGGCGCTCGACCGGTCGCGCCTCCTGCTGCTGGCCGCCGCCAGCCTGCTCCTCTTCATCCCCTGCACCTTCGCCGATCCGGACCACAGCCCGGGGCTGGTCACCTTCGGGCTCACCGCGCTCTACCTCGCCTTCGGCGGCCTGCTGGTGGTGGTGCTGCGGTGGCCGGCCGCCGCCCGGCCGTCACGCGCCGCCGAGCTCCTGGCCGGCGCGCTCGGGTACGTGGGGCGCCACTCGTACTCGATCTACCTCTGGCACCTGCCGGTGATGCTGGTGGCCGAGCGGGCGTTCGCCCGCCTCTGGCCGCACGCGCGCGACCAGGTGATCTTCCTCGTCTACGCGCCGGTCTCGATCGCGCTGGGGATCGTGTTCGCCAAGATCATCGAGCTGCCGACGCTGCGGCTGCGCGACCGGCTGCTGCCGTCGCAGGCCCGCGCGGTGGAGGCGCCCGCCGCCCCCGCCGCCGGTTGAGGGGCGGGCCTGATCGGATTGTCGCGGCGGGCGGTCCCGGCGGCGCGCGCGCCGGGCCAACCCCGCGCCGGTCGAGGCCCCGCGGGCGGAACGGGGCTTGCTGAGCTTCCGGCGGTGAAACGCCTCCCGTCGCGGCGCGGCTGGGGACCCGTGCGCGTGGTCGCGCTGGGCGGCCTGGCGATCGCCTGCAGCACGGTCCCGCCGCCGGTGGTCTCGCCGGTCCCGCGCGCCCCGCTCGGCCAGGCGCTCACCTGGTCGGTCGACTGGGGGTTCGCCCGCGCTCACCTCCAGCGGCCGGACGGCTCGACGCAGGCGATCTCCGGCAACGGCGACAACGGCTGGGGGACCGCCTCCGCCGACGGGACGGCGCTCGAGCTGCCCATCCCGGCGCTGCTCTCGTTTCACCAGTGGAGCGGCGATTGGGACACCGGCGAGTACGCGGGCTGGCGGCGGCTGGGCGTCACCGCGCGGCGGCGGCTGGCGACGGCCGCCGGCGGGGCGGCGACCTCGCTCGTCGGGGCGCTCAACGCGCACTGGTCGTTCAAGGGGCTCGACGGCGGGCTGGCGCTCGAGCAGACGATCCCGCTCGGCGCCGGCGTGGCGGCGCTGCTCCGCGCCGGCGCCAGCTACGGCCTGCGCGACTACGACCTGGAGGTCCCCGCCGACCTCGATCCGTCGGCCGGGCACGACAACACCATCGGCGACGCCCACTTCGACATCCTGCGCGCCGACCTCCGGATCGAGCCGGCGGTGGGCGCGATCCTGGGCGGCGGCGCGGTGGTCGTTTCGTTCCAGCCGTACTTCGTGGTGGCGCGCGGCGCGATCGACGCCGCCGATTGCCAGGGGTGCGTGGCGGGGGTGAGGCTGCTCGACTTCACCCAGGACCGCGGGCTCGCCGTGGCCGTCACCTGGGTCTCGCCGTAGCGGGCGGCGCTACCAGGTCGAGGGCGCCATCACGTCGTCGGCGTCGGCCGCCACCGGCAGGCGCGGGCGGAGGTGCGCCCGGCGGTCGTGCGACCGCCCGCGCGCGGGCCCCGGTCGCGCCTCGGCCAGCGCCTGGGCGTCCTCGGACGCGGCGGCCGGCGCCGGCTCGGGCGCCTTGTCCAGCACCGCGAACCCCGGCGACGGCATGTTGGGGACGAAGGCGCTCACCTTGGCCAGGTAGCCGTCCT
>DASZVW010000543.1:0-3086 GCA_035546895.1 Polyangia bacterium | reverse complement strand
CCCGCCGAGGTCGAGCGCTTCGCCGCCGACGTGCTCCGCCGGCTGGGGCCGCCCGACTTCCTGATCAACAACGCCGGCCTGGTCACGCGCGCAAGGCTCGACGAGACGCCGCTCGAGAGCTGGGACGCGGTGCTCGACTCCAACCTCAAGGGGACCTTCCTGGTCACCCGCGCCGTCCTGGGCGCCATGCGCGGGCGCCGCGGTGGGCGGATCGTCAACGTGGCCTCGATCTCCGGCCGCCAGGGGACGGCGGGGCTGACCGCCTACTGCGCCGCCAAGCACGGCGTGGTGGGGCTGACGCGCGCGCTGGCCGAGGAGCTGCGCCCCGACGGCATCGCGGTCAACGCCGTCTGCCCCGGCTCGGTCGACACCGACATGCTGCGGGTGGGGATGCCCGGCGCGCGCCCCGACATGTCGCCGGAGGACGTGGCCAACGTGGTGATCTATCTTTGCGCGTACGCGCCGCCGGCGCTCACCGGCTCTTGCGTGGACGTCTTTGGCTGACACCTCCGATCCCACCCCGCCCCCGACGGTGACGGGCGCCCCCGACGGCGGCCTGGGCGCGGCGCTGCACCGGCTGCCGCTCTTCCCGCTGCCGAACGCGGTGCTGTTCCCGCACGCGCTCCTGCCGCTGCACATCTTCGAGGAGCGCTACCGGGCGATGGTGCGCGACGTCCTGACCGGCAGCCGCTGCCTGGCCATCGGCCTGCTGGCGCCCGAGGCGCGCGAGGAGGACGAGCTGCCCGCCGTGCAGCCGGTGGCCGGCGTGGGCGAGGTGGTGATGGCGCACGAGCTCCCCGACGGGCGCTTCAACCTGGTCCTGCGCGGCCGGGCGCGCGTCCACATCGATCGCGAGCTGCCGTCGGGGCGCCCCTACCGGCTGGTGGCCGCCACCGAGCTCCCCGATCTCCCCATCGCCGACCCGGCCGAGGTGGCCGACGCCGACCAGACGCTGCGCGCGCTCATCGGCCGGCTGGCCGACGCCATCCCCGAGGGGGGCGAGCTGCTCCGCCAGGTGGTCGCCGCGCAGGAGACGCCGGCCGAGCTGGTCGACGGCGTCGCCTCGGCGCTGATCGTCGATCCGGCGCTCCGCCAGCGGCTGCTGGAGACGCGCGACGTGAGCGCCCGGCTCGAGCGGGTGGCCGCGGAGGTGGTGGCCATGACCGCCCGGATCGGCGCCCCCGGCACGGCGAACTGAGGCGGTCAGCGCGCCGGCCGCTTGCGGCTGGCCGGCCGGCGCGTCGAGGCGGCGTGGGCCTCGCGCCAGTCCTCCTCGGTCAGCTGCGCCTCCAGCCTGGCGAGCGCGCCCGCCAGGCCGCTGCGCCGGCTCGCCAGCTCGTTCCAGAGGTCGCCGACCTCGGCGATCCGCCGCGACATCGCGCGCAACGTGAACGTCCGCGGCCCGGCGGCGCCGCCGGCGACCTCCGCCCAGGTGCAGGGGGCGGAGACCGGCGCGCCCGGCTTGGGGCGAACGGCGTACACGGCCGCGAACGTCGCGCCCTGCGCGTTGCGGGCGGTGTCGACCAGGATCCGCCCGCCCCGGTCCGTCTTGATGAACTCCTGGGTCAGCAGCGCCGGGGCGCGCTTCACCAGCAGCGCGCCCGCGCCGTGGGCGAAGCGCCAGACGTCATCGAACCCCGTCTCCGCGTCGAGCGGGACCACGATGTGGAACCCCTTCGAGCCGGAGGTCTTCACGAACGAAGGGAGGCCGAGCTCGTCGAGGAGATCGCGCACCAGGAGCGCCGCCGCGCGCAGCGCCCCGGCGTCGTCGCCGGCGGGATCGAGATCGAATACGCACAGGTCGGGGTGCTCCAGGTCGGGCACCCGCGCGGTCCAGACGTGGGGGGTGATCGAGTTCTGGTTGGCCAGCCAGACCAGCGCCCGCGCGTCGTTGGCCAGCGGGTAGTGGACGACGCCCGGCTCCTTGGCGCTCCGCTTGTCGACCGCCACGCGCTCGAGCCAGCGCGGGAACCCCTTCGACACGTCCTTCTGGATGAAGCCCTTCTTGCCGATCCCGGCCGGGTAGCGCTCCATGGTGATCGGGCGCCCGGCGACGTGCGGGAGCATCAGCGGCGCCAGCGCCTGGTAGTACGCGCAGAGCTCGCCCTTGGTGATGCCGTCCTCGGGGAACAGCACCTTCTCCGGATGGGTGATCGCGCCCGCGCCCGCTGCTCCATCCTGCGACGACATGCGACGAAGACTGGATGATTTTGGTGGCCCGTGCCAGCGCTGCACCTCACCGACGGTGGCCAGAGGCCCTCGGGGAATGTTGAGGAGCGGAACCGGGGAGGCTATATATCCCGCCATGTCGTCCTCGAGCTCGATCAAGTCTCGCTTCAAGCTGTTCATCGTCCTCGCCGCGCTCGGCGCGGTGTCGTTCGGCGTGCCGTTCCTGGCCCAGGCCAAGAAGGCGAAGAGGGCCCCGGCCTCGACCGCCGACTGCAAGACCGACAAGGACTGCGTCCTGGTGGCCGACGACTGCTGTCCCTGCAGCCAGGGGGGGAAGCAGCGGGCGATCCCCAAGAAGCAGAAGGACGCCTACGAGAAGGACCGCAAGAAGCGCTGCGCCGACACCGCCTGCACCGAGCAGGTGTCGAGCGATCCGAGCTGCTCGCAGAAGCCGTTCTGCGGCGCCGGGATCTGCGAGCTCGGCGGCGACGACGCGCCCCCGCCGGCCGACGCGGCGCCGTCGGGGCTGTAGCCGTCTTTCAGCCGCCGCCGCCCGCCAGCAGCGTGGCGTCGACGCACTTCGCGCTGCCGCCCCCGTCTCCGGCCTTGCAGGTGGCGGACTTGGGCGCGATGCAGGCGATGTTCGGGCAGACCTGACCCTGCCCGCACTGCCCCTGCGTCCACTCGGCCTCCAGCGCCGAGAGGCCGGAGGTGTCGTTGACGAACGTGGGGCAGCCGGTGCAGCCGAGCTCGCTGGAGGCCATCTTCTGGCACTGGTTGCTGGCGTTCGGCGAGCAGTCGCGCGCCTTGTCGAGCGCCACCGCGTAGTCGGCCTGGATCTGGTCGCAGGTGAGCCCGCCGCTCTGGCCGCCGCCGCCCTGGGCGCCGCCGGTCGCGGCGCCGCCGCCGGTCCCGAC
>DASZVW010000542.1:0-2776 GCA_035546895.1 Polyangia bacterium | reverse complement strand
CCCCGGCATCATGGCCGAGCGCGACGAGGCGGGCGGTTACGATCCGGCCACGATTTGGAGACGCGGCGGCAGGCCGAGCGGCGGCGCGGCGAGCGGCGGCCGCCGCTCGACCGGCGGCGCGCCGAACCCGCAGCGGAGCTGGATCCGCCGTCGATCGCTCCCCACGTAGCCGATCCCGACGAAGAAGGCGCAGCGCCCGCAGTCCTCGATGACCCGGGCGAAGTGCCGATCGCCGTCGCGGCGGAGGTGGATCGGGCAGCCGATCGCGCGCAGCGAGAAGTCGTCGTCGACGGGGAGCGCCCGCGTCCCCGCGCAGCGGCAGCGCCAGGCCGGCAGGCCGAACTCGCGCACGGTGGCCCAGCGCCCGGCGTCGGCGTCCAGCCCCAGGGCGCGCAGGACCACCACCGGCAGCCCGGAGCGCGCGTCCACGCGGTTGGCGAGGCGGCTCCCGCCGTCGAGCTGGATGACCAGCTGGACCCCGCCCTGGGCGTCCGTCAGCAGGAGGTCGGCGCGGGCGCCGTTGGCCAGCCGGGCGTCGACCTCCACCTGGGCGATGCTGGGGTCGAGCGGCCGCCAGGACTTCTCGCCGCAGGTCTCGCAGCGCCGCAGCAGCTGCGGAGGCTGGCCCTCACCCTTCAGCCAAGATCTAAGAACTCTCCGGAGCGTTCGCTTGGCCGCCGACATGTCTCGAAGAAGGGGCCTACCTTGCCACGGGCCCGATACGGTCGTGTGACGAATGTGTTACAAAATCGCCGCGTCGCGGCGGCCGGTGCGGGAGATCAGGAGAGCTCGGCGACCGGGAGGGTGAACCAGAACGTGGCACCGCGGCCGGGCGCGCTGTCGACGCCGATGGTGCCGTTCATCGCCTCGACCAGGTGCTTGACGATCGAGAGCCCCAGGCCGGTGCCCCCCATGTCGCGCGAGCGGCCGCTGTCGACGCGGTAGAAGCGCTCGAACAGGCGGGGGAGGTGGCGCGGCTCGATGCCCGGTCCCGAGTCGGCGATCTCGACCCGCAGCGCGCCGCCCGCCCGCTGCGCGCGCAGCCGCACGCGCGTTCCCGGGCCGCAGTACTTGACGGCGTTGTCGAGCAGGTTGGTGAACACCTGCTCGAGCGCCTTGCGATCGGCGCGCGCCGGCGGCAGCTCGGCGGGGATCTCGTTGCCGACGTCGAACGACTTCTCCTCGACGCGCGGCCGCAGCAGCGAGAGGACCTGGTCGGCGATCGCGCGCAGGGCGACCGGCCCCGCCTCGGGGCGGTACTCCTTGGACTCGATGCGCGACAGGTCGAGCAGATCTTCCACCAGCGCCCCCAGCCGCTGCGCGTTGCGGTCGATGATGTCGACGAAGCGGTCGGAGGCGCCCGGATCGCGCTCCAGCGTGAGGCGGAGCGTGTCGACCGCCGAGCGGACCGCGGTGATCGGCGTGCGCAGCTCGTGCGAGACGTTGGCCACGAAGTCCTTTCGCAGCGTCTCCAGCCGCCGGATCTCGCTCACGTCGACGAACACCGCCAGGATCCCCTGCGCGCGCGCCCCCCCCGCCGGCGGCAGCGGCGCCGCGTGGACCAGCAGGCGCCGCGGCTTCGGCCCGGTGATCTCGATCTCGCCGGAGACCGCGCCCGCCCCCTTGCCGGCGCGCTCGAGGATCGACTGCAGCTCCGCGTTGCGGATCAGCTCCAGCGCCGCCTTCCCCTCGGCGTCGGCGCCGAGCGCGAAGGTCTCGCGCAGCGCCGGGTTGACGAGCAGCACGCGGTTCTGGTGATCGAGCACCAGGACGCCCTCCCGCATCGACTCCAGGATGACGCCCAGCCGATCGCGCTCGGTGCGCAGCGCGGTGAGCGTGGAGGCCAGGTTCCCCGCCATCACGTCGAGCGCCCGCCCCAGCTCGGCGATCTCGTCGCTGCCGCTCGGGCGGGTGCGGACCTCGAGATCGCCGGAGGCCATCCGCCGCGCCGCCTCGATGATGCGGCCGAGCGCGCGCGAGAGCATCTGGGCGGCGGCGCTGGAGAGCACCACCGCGACGATGAGCGCCACCCCCATCGCCGCCCACAGGATGTGGCCGAGCTTGCGGACGGCGGCGTCGACCGCATCGAGCGGCACCGCGATCCGGACGGCGCCGCGCCCGCCGCCGGGGAGCGCCAGCGGGATCGCCGCGTACATCAACCGCTCGTGGACGGTGGCGCTGTTGCGGGTCGAGGAGCCGGCCCCGCCGGCGAGCGCCGCCGCCACCTCGGGCCGCTGGCGGTGGTTCTCCAGCGCGCCGAGCCCCTCGAGCGGGACCTGCGAGTCGCCCAGCACCACGCCGGCGCCGTCGATGAAGGTGACGCGCCCGCCGGCCCGCGGCCCCAGCTCGTCGGCCAGCGCGTCCCAGCGCGCGGGGGCGAGATCGGTCTGCCCGGCGGCCGCGTGCTCGACCAGCGCCAGCCGGGCGTAGAGGTCCTGGCGGATGCGCTCGAGCAGGTTGTCCTCCACCGCCGGCCGGAGATAGAGCTCGCCCGCCAGCAGCGAGAGGCCGATGAGGCCCAGCGACACCGCGAACAGCTTGCCGCGGATGTTGAGCTTCATGGCTCGTGGTCGGAGCGGCCGTCGCCGGTGGCGCCCGCGTGGTCGGGCGCCGGCGTGAACCGGTACCCCACCCCGCGCACCGTCTCGATGTACGGCCCCGCGCTCCCCAGCTTCTCGCGCAGCCGCTTGACGTGGGTGTCGACGGTGCGGGTGGTGACCTCACCGCTCATCCCCCAGACGTCGTCCAGCAGCGCCGGCCGCGACTGCACCCGCCC
>DASZVW010000541.1:0-2920 GCA_035546895.1 Polyangia bacterium | reverse complement strand
GAGAAGAAGGCGCTCTCCGAGCGGGAGGACGTGGTCAAGAAGCAGGCGGCCACCGAGCGGCAGAAGGCGGCCGCCGAGGCGGCCAACGAGAAGCGCAAGGCGGAGGCGCAGCACGGGATCCGCGTCCTCGAGCTGACGCTGAAGATCGCCGAGACCGTCGACGCCCCCCACTACGCCAAGGCGGCCTACACCGCGGCCACCGGGATGTTGCAGGACGCGCACAAGGAGCTCGACGCCGGGCACTGGGACGAGTCGCTGGCTCGGGCGACGCTGGCCCAGGCCGAGGCCGAGAAGGGGATCGCCGAGGCGCGGCCGCTGTACGAGAAGGCGACGCAGGCGATCAGCAACCGGGCGCGCGACCGCGAGCTGGAGGCCGACGCCACCGGCATCGCCGGGATCGAGACCCGCCTCGAACGCGAGGGGGACCTGCAGCGGCTGGTGCTGGTCTTCCACGGCCTCTTCGCCGACAGGCAGGCCCAGCTGCGCCCCGAGCAGGCCAAGGTCGTCGACGCCGTCAAGGAGCTGCTCAACAAGTACCCGACCTACCCGCTGCAGCTCACCGGCTACGCGCCGTCCGCCGCGGGAACCGCCGCCGCCAAGGACGACGCCGCCCCCGCGCTCTCGCTGGCGCGCGCCAACGCCCTCTACTGGGCGCTGGTCGGGCGCGGCATCGATCCCAAGCGGATGAACGTCGACGGCAAGCCCTCGGGCGCCGGCGGCGACAGCCGCGTCGAGCTGGCGATCCTGTATCACCACGGCGGCTAGAGTAGGGACGGATCGCGGCCGGTCGAGCGGCGGGCCGGTTGAGGCGATCGAGCACCCGATTTATGGTTCTGGCCGAGAAGTGGGAACCATGACCCGTCTTCGCGCCATCGCCGGCCTCGCTCCCCTATTTCTCGGTTCCCTCGCTTGCCCGACGACGCCAATCCCTGGCTACATGGGATCGGCCGGTGCGGATGGCGCCATGACCGGACAGACGGCGACGGGGGGTGGGGGCGCAGCCAGTAGAACACCGCCTGGCGGCGCTGGTGGCCACGGCGGCGGCGTCGATGGAAGCAGCACCGGAGGGGCAGGGGGCATGACCGCGAGTGGCGTCGGCGGAAGCACCGCGACCTGCCCGGTTCAGTGCGCACCAAGCGCCTACTGTGACAATGACGTGTGTAAGAGCCGCGTCACCGAGTTCGATCTGGAGAATGGTTCCCGCCCGCGCTACATAATTAGCGGCGTCGACGGGAACCTCTGGTTCACCGACACCGCGTCCGACAAAATTCGTCGAATCAGCCCGAGCGGTACGATCGGTGAGTTCATGGTTCCGATGACCGCCGGTGGCCTGGGAAGCCTGGCGGTCGGCGCGGACGGCAACGTCTGGTTCGTCGAGGAAGTCCTGGGCCAAATCGGCAGCGTCACCTCGCGCGGCGCGGTATCCGAATACGCCGCGGGTGGTCTCGCGAGCCCCTCCGGCATCACGGCGGGGCCCGACGGTAATATCTGGTTCACAGAGCCGCACGGAAATCAGATCGGAGTCTCGACACTGGCCGGCGTGATCTCCTACGATCCACTACCAACAGCGGACGAGTCGCCGGCAGGGATCACCCTGGGCCCGGACGGGAACTGCTGGTTCGTCGAGGGTACGAACGATATCGCGCGTATCACCCCGGACGGAACAGTCACCAGGTTCGCCATCCCGACGTCCAACTCGGGTCCACTCAATATCATCGTCGGGGGCGACGGGGCCCTATGGTTCACGGAGGTGGCTGCCAATCAGATCGGTCGAATCAGCACAGCAGGTTCGGTGACCGAGTTTGCTGTTCCGACTTCGCCGGCCAGCCCGTGGAGCCTGACGGTCGGCGCCGATTCGGCGGTCTGGTTCACGGAATCCTCAGCGTCGAGCCTCGGCAGGATCGATCGCTCGGGCAAGGTGACCGAGTTCTCGGTCCCCGCCAACCCCACGGGAATCGCGGGTGGTCCGGATGGCTATCTCTGGTTCACCGAGCAGGAGGCCGGAAAGATTGGTCGGTTTCTGCCTCCCTAATCCGGTCAAGCCGACGTTGACCCCGCCAGGCTCCGGCACTATTGGCACTGCGGGAACTGCTTACCGGTGTCCTGGTTCTGATCGGCACTGCCGCTGTTGAGGGTTACGCTGAGCGTCCGGCCGGCGCTGTCGGTAAGAGTCAGCTGGGTGCCGCTCCCTACGGTGCCGTTGAAGTGCCAGCTGCCGTAGGAGGTCCGCGAGGCGTTTCCGCCCGGTCCGCTGACCGTCTTGAGCGGGAGGATCACGTTCTCGATGTAGAGCTCGTTCGACTGTTTGATCCGTACGACCACGTTGCCGGTCACGGGACAGGGGACGACCTTCCAGCTCGTCCCCGAGGGGTTGCCAGTGGAGTAGCCGAGCTGATTGAAGGCGTCGACGCTCAGATCCAGCTCGCCGTTCGGGTTCTGCTGGCATATGGGGTTGCTCGCCTCGGGGCACTCGTCGATGATCGTGGCGATGATCGTCTTGCCGTTCGAGCCCGTTATTTGCACGCAGGCGCCGCAGTTTCCCGATGTGTTGAAGCTTCCGTCGCCGGGGATTGCTGCGAAGTAGGTGTTCTTGGCGGGCGAGGTGTTGGCGATGTTCATCACTGTATCGACCTGGCCGCTCTCGGTGCCTAGATAGCCGCAGGCCGTCTGATAGTCGCCGAGCTCGCCCTTCGCCGTCCCCTGACCGAAGTTATAGTGGGTAAACGAGCCGTTGCCGTTGGCCGACGGTCCGAGCGTCCCGCAGTTGGTCGACCCGACGCCGCCGGTGCCGGTCGAACCGCCGGTCGCGGCGCCGCCCGTACCGGTGCTCCCGCCCTTGGCGCCGCCGGTGCCGGTCGCGCCGCCGGTGGCGGTCCCGCCCGTACCGGTGCTCCCGCCCTTGGCGCCGCCGGTGCCGGTC
>DASZVW010000540.1:0-1660 GCA_035546895.1 Polyangia bacterium | reverse complement strand
CGCCGCCGGTGCCGGTCGCGCCGCCGGAGCCCGGGGCGCCGCCGGTGCCTGTTTCGTTGCCGGTCCCCGACTGTCCGCAGCCGAGCAGCGCGAGCGTTCCGACCAGAGCGAGCGTGGTTCGTCTGTTCATGATCCCGTCCGGATGAAGGTGAAGTCGTCGAGGGTGACCGACTGGTTGGCGCCCGCCGTGGTGGTGACGCCGATCTGGCAGGTGCCGTTGCTGACCGCGATGCCCGTGATCGACACCTGCGTCCAGCCGCTCATCGCCTTGGTGAGCGCGGCGTCCTTCTCGGCGCCGCCGTAGCCCTTGGCGTAGAGATTGGCGGTGGTCTGGCCGCCGGAGCTCTTGGCCCACACGGCCAGCGTATAGGTCCCGTTCGGCAGCCCGCTCACGGCCTGGTTCAGCGTCGCCTGGTAGGCGGCGGCCGAGCTGAGCTGCCAGCTCCAGTTGCCGGTGTGGCCGCCGGAGACGTTGGTGTAGGGCGTGGCGCCGCTGGTGGTGGTGCTGGTGGTCCAGCCGGCGGGCTGGGTCATCGCCACCCGGTCGGCCTCGAAGCCGGGGTTGAGCGCGTAGTTGTTGTCGGGCCCGACGCTCCAGGTGCCGGCCGCCGCGTCGAACGACCACTCGCTCATGGAGGCCATGGCCGGCGTCGTCCCGCTGAAGGTCAGCGGGCACCACTGGTTGTAGCCGAGGCCGTTGCCCGCGAAGTCGCTCCAGCGATCGCCCGCGAAGATGACCGTGGTGCCGGCGCTCCCCTTCACGGTGACGAAGAAGCCGGTCTGCGAGACGTGGCTGAAGTCGGCGTCGGTGTTCCCGATGACCCCCTCGGCGCCGTAGGGGCCCATGATGTTGCTGGCCGCGATGTAGTAGCTGTGCGAGGCGTTCCAGCCGTGGAGGTCCGACGAGCAGAAGTAGTACATGCCGTTGTATTTGAACATCGTGTTCCCCTCGCGCCCGGGGCCGCCGAAGATACGCGTGGCGGCGTCGATGCTCAGCGAGTCGGCGGCGTGGATGGGCGCCACGTAGAGGTTGCTGCGCCCGCTCGACGACGAGCAGATGAGGTACGACTTGCCGTCGTCGTCGGTGAAGATGGTCTGGTCGCCGGTGGTCGTGTTGGCCACGTTGGTGACCGCCGCCTGGATGTGATCGAAGGCGAAGGTCCCGGTCGGCGTGTCGCTGGTGGCGAACAGCTCGCCGGTCCCCGCCGGGCCGCCTTGGTACTGCGAGATGAGCACGTACTTCTTGGTGTTGGCGTTGTAGACGACGCCCAGGCGGCCGATCCAGGTCGCCGAATCGACGTTGGCGCCGAGGCTGGCGGTGGTGAGGACGTCGTTCTCGTGCTTCCAGGTCGCCAGATCCGTCGACGAGTAGCAGGTGACGGCCGCGAAGCTGGTGTCGCTGTTCTTCTTGGTGGGGTTCGCCGCGTAGGTGACCGCGCCGTTGTACTTCACGCCGTACCAGTAGTAGGTGCCGTTGAAGTTGAAGACGCCGCCCCCCTGCGAGTAGATGGGCGTCCCCGAGGTGTCCTTCCAGAACACGTCGTTGTGGATCAGCGCGCCGGTCGACCCGCCGGTGCCACCGGTGCCCGTCGCGCCGCCTGTCCCCGTGCCGCCGCCCGTCGCGCCGCCGCCCGTTCCGGTGGCGCCCCCGGTCGCCGTC
>DASZVW010000539.1:0-5749 GCA_035546895.1 Polyangia bacterium | reverse complement strand
GCGGGCGCGGCTGGAGGCCGGCGTGCGCCACGTGCTCGACGAGGAGTCGGGCAACGGGCACGTCTTCGTGCCGCGCGCGCGGCTCGTCCAGAAGGCGGCGGCGCTGCTCGGCGAGCCCGAGGCGGGCGTCGGCGCGGCGATCGATCGGTTGGCCCGGGCGGGCGAGGTGGCGATCGACGCCACCGTCGTCGAGGACCCCGGCGATCCGGCGGTCTACGCGCGCGATCTCTATCGCGCGGAGGGGGCGCTGGCGGTCGGGCTGCGCCGGTTGCTCGAGGCGCCCGCGCCGTCGCTGGCGATCGACGCCGGCGCCGCCATCGCCGCTTACGAGCGCGAGGCGGGGATCGCGCTCGCGCGCCAGCAGGCGGAGGCGGTCAAGCTGGCGCTCACCGCCAAGGTGGCGGTGGTCACCGGCGGCCCCGGCGTCGGCAAGACCACCATCGGGCGCGGGATCGTCTCCATCCTGCGGCGCCGCGGGCTCACGGTGGCCCTGGCGGCGCCGACGGGGCGCGCGGCCAAGCGGCTCGCCGACGCCACCGGCGCCTCCGCCTCCACGCTGCACCGGCTGCTCGAGTGGCGGCCGGCCAGCGCCACCTTCGCCCGCTGCGCTTCGAACCCGCTGGAGGCCGACGTGCTGATCGTCGACGAGGCGTCGATGGTCGACGTCCGGCTGGGGGCCGACCTGGTGGCGGCGCTGGCCCCCGCGGCGCGCCTGGTGCTGGTGGGCGACGTCGATCAGCTCCCCTCCGTCGGACCGGGGACGGTGCTGGCCGACGTCATCGGCAGCGGCGCGGTGCCGACCGTCCGCCTGACCGAGATCTTCCGTCAGGCGGCCGAGAGCCTGATCGTCGTCAACGCCCACCGCATCCTCGAGGGGGACGAGCCCGAGCCGGGGGCGGCGGCCGCCGATCGCGGGGCGGACCGGCGCGACTTCTTCTTCCTCGAAGCGGACGACCCGGCGCAGGCGGCGGCGTTGATCCGCGACCTGGTCGCCGTGCGGCTGCCGCGCCGCTACGGCTTCACGCCGCAGGAGATTCAGGTGCTGTCGCCGATGCACCGCGGGGAGCTGGGGGCCGGGAACCTGAACCGCCTCCTGCAGGAGACGCTGACCGCCGGCGCGCCCGGCCTCGAGCGCGGCCAGCGGACCTTGCGCGTCGGCGACAAGGTGATGCAAGTGCGCAACGACTACGACAAGGAGGTCTGGAACGGCGACAGCGGCACCGTCGAGGGGATGGGGGCCGAGGCGCTGACCGTCCGCTTCGACGACCGGCTGGTCGAGTACGCGCTCGACGAGGTCGATTCGCTGGTGCTGGCCTACGCCGCCACCGTCCACAAGTCCCAGGGATCGGAGTACCCGGCGGTGGTCATCCCGGTCCACACGCAGCACTACGTGATGCTGCAGCGGAACCTGCTCTACACGGCGGTCACGCGCAGCAAGCGCCTCTGCGTGCTGGTGGGGACGCGCAAGGCGCTGGCGCTGGCCGTGCGTAACGCGGACGTCGCCGCGCGCGCCTCGGGCCTGGCCGCGCGGCTCAGAACCAGCCGCCGATGACGAAGTCGAGGCCGTACTCGGTGTCCGGCCCGCCCTTGACCAGGTAGCTCAGGAACGGTCCGGCGCCGAGGAAGAAGTGCGGCGCCACGTGATAGAGGAACGGCGCCAGCACCGCCAGCTTGGCCGCCGAGCTCGACACGTGGTTGCCGGTCTGATAGCTGCCGACGATCCCCACCGTCGGCCAGAAGCTGACCCGCTCGGTGAGGGCCTGGTTGAAGCCGGCGCGGGCGCCGATGTCGACGGTCGAGATCCCACCGCCATACGCGTACCCGACCAGGCCGCCGACCGAGATGCCGTTGCCGAGGAAGTAGTCGAGCGCCGGTTGGATGCCGACCGAGGTGCCTCCGCTCGACTGCTTGACGAGGGAGCCGGAGGCGCCGCCGTTGAAGCTGGCGACGCTGACCACCCACTCGCCCGCGGCGCCGAAGTTGGCCGGCATGGCGGCGGGCGCGAAGCCGCCGCTGTTCGAGGAGGCGTTGGCCGCGGGCGGCGCCAGCTCCTGCGCGCGCGCGGGGGCGGCCGCCAGGAGGGCCACCGACGTCGCCGCCGCCCACAGCGCGGCGCGGGTCCAGATCCGAGAGCTCGACGGCAGGTGGGTCATGCGCTCCTCCTTCTTGGATCGAGGCGAGTACCACCTTCGCCGCGGATGATCAAATCGGCGCCGGCGGCGCCCGGCGACCGCTAGCCTTTGGCGGCCGCGGGCTGGCCCAGCTTGGCGGCGGTCTTGGCGGCCTCCTCGACGGCGCGCGCGATGACCGAGCGGATGCGCCCGTCCTCCATGATGAGCAGGCCCGCGATGGTGCTCCCCGCGGGGGTGGTCACCTGGTCCTTGAGCGCCGCCGGGTGCATCCCCGTCTGCAGCACCATGCGCGCCGCCCCCTGGAACATCTGCGCGGCGATCTGCATGGCGGTGTCGCGCCGCAGCCCCATGCGGACGCCGCCGTCGGTGAGCGCCTCGAGGATGATGTAGGCGAACGCCGGGCCGCTGCCGTTCAGGCTGGTGACGGCGTCCATCACCTTGTCCTCCGCCTCCAGGCAGCCGCCCACGCAGCGGAAGATCTCGATCACCGTGGCCGCCTGCGCGTCGGTGACGCCGGGGCCGCGCGCGATCACGGTCATCCCCTCGCCGATGAGGCAGGGGGTGTTGGGCATGGCGCGCACCACGCCGCTCTTCGGCAGCCAGCCGGCCAGCTGATCGAGCCGCACGCCGGCCGCGATGCTGACCACCAGCTTGCCGGCCAGCAGGGCGCCCAGCGCCGGGTCGGCCAGCAGCGGCCCCACCTCGTGCGGCTTGACGCAGACCAGGACCACGGCGGCGGCCTGGCAGGCCTCGTGGTTGTCGCTCCCGGTGCGGACGCCGTGCTTCTCCTTGAGCGCGCGCGCCACCTCGGGGCGGCGGTCGGTGGCGAAGATCTGCCCCGGCTCCAGCTTCCCGGATCGCAGCAACCCGCGGACGATGGCCTCGCCCATCGTGCCGCAGCCGAGCACCGCGAGCGTCTCCGTCTTGCCGAGCATGGGGCCGTGACTATCGCACAAGAGCCGCCGCCCGCGTGTAAGCTTCGCCGGCGGTCCCGGAACCTTTACCCGAAAGCGGCATCGCAAGGCACCACCCGCAACCGAACGAGGAGACTCCATCCATGGCAGCGCAGACCTGGCAGATCGACAAGGCCCACTCCGACATTCACTTCACCGTTCGCCACATGGTGATCACCAAGGTGCGCGGCCGCTTCCTCAAGTGGGACGGGACGCTGGCCCTCGACGAGCAGGACTGGTCGAAGTCGCGCGTCGACATCGCCATCGACGCCGCCAGCATCTCGACCAACGACGAGAAGCGGGACGGCCACCTCAAGTCGGCCGACTTCCTCGACGCCGAGAAGTTTCCCAAGGTGACCTTCAAGAGCACCAAGATCGCGCCCGCGGGCGGCGACAAGCTGAACGTCACCGGCGACCTGACCATCCGCGACGTGACCAAGCCGGTCACCATCGCGGTCGAGCGGCTGGGGAAGGCCAAGGACCCCTGGGGGAACAACAAGATCGCCTTCAACGGCAAGCTGACGATCGAGCGCGACGAGTTCGGCGCCAAGTGGAACCAGGTGCTGGAGACCGGCGGCGTCCTGGTCGGCAAGGAGGTCGAGATCGACCTCGAGCTGCAGGCCATCGCGCCGTCGGCGTAAAAGGGCGGCCCGTTGTAGATTGGGGGCTCCATGTCGAGCCCCGCCCGCCAACACCTCGCCGACGCGCGGCGCATCGTCGTCAAGCTGGGGACGCACGTCGTCATGCACGACGGCGAGCTGGCGCGCGACCGCCTGGGCGAGCTGCTCGACGGGCTCGGCCGCCTCCAGAAAGCGGGGCGCGAGCTGCTGCTCGTCTCCAGCGGCGCGGTGGGGATGGGGATGCGCGTGCTCGGCCTCAAGCAGCGCCCGCGCTCGCTCGGCGATCGGCAGGCCTGCGCGGCGGTCGGGCAGGGGCACCTGATGGGCGTCTACACGCAGATGCTGGCGGCGCGGGGGCTGGTCGCCGCGCAGGTGCTGCTGACGCAGGAGGATCTGGCCGACCGCGACCGCGCGATCTGCCTGCGCACCACGCTGCTGCGCCTGCTGGAGCTGGGGGTGGTGCCGGTGCTGAACGAGAACGACAGCGTCAGCGTCGCCGAGCTGATCGAGTTCCAGCGCGCGCAGGGGGCGCCGGCGGCGTCGGCCGCCTTCGGCGACAACGACGGCCTGTCGGCGCGGGTGGCGGTGGCGCTCGACGCCGATCTCCTGGTCATGCTGACCAACGTGGGCGGGTTCTTCACCGCCAACCCCAAGGCCGATCCGGCCGCCGCGCGCATCCCGGAGCTGGACGGCGTCGACGAGGCGGCGTTCGCGCGGGCCAGCGGCGGCTCGGCGGGTGGCACCGGCGGGATGGCGAGCAAGCTGGCGGCCGCCGCGCTGGCCTCGGGCGAGGGAACCGCGGTGCTGATCGCCGGCGGCGGCGAGCCGCGGGTGCTCGAGCGGGCGCTCGCCGGCGAGGACCTGGGGACGCTGGTGACGGTCGCCGCGCGGCGCCCGGCCCGCCTGCGCCACATCGCGGTCGGCGCTCGGCGGCGCGGCGCGCTGGTGGTGAACGAAGGCGCGTTGGCCGCCCTCACCGGCGAGAAGAAGGCCTCGCTGCTCCCGATCGGCGTGGTCTCGGTGGAGGGGAGCTTCGAGCAGGGGGACGTGGTCGAGATCCGCGACGGCAGCGGGCGCGTGCACGGCCGCGGCCTGGTCAACTACGCCGCCGACGCCTGCCGCAAGCTCTGCGGGCGGCACAGCGACGACATCGACGCCATCCTCGGCTGGCGCGGGTACGATGCCCTCATCACGCGCGACAACCTGGTCATGGGAGCAGTCTGATGAACACGGCGACCGAGAACGAGGACAAGGCGGCGGCGATCCGGGCGACGGCGCTGGCGGCCAAGGCCGCGGGCGGCAAGCTGGCCCGGCTCGGCCCCGAGCGGCGGTCGGCGCTCCTGCGGGCGCTCGCCGAGGCGCTGCGCGAGCCGGCGACGCGCGAGAAGATCGCCGCCGCCAACGCCGACGACCTCGGGCGCGCCAAGGCCGAGGGGGTGGCGGCGCCGCTGGTCAAGCGGCTGGGGCTCGACGCCGGCAAGCTCGACGCGGTCTGCGACGGGCTCGAGCAGCTGGCCGCGATGCCCGATCTGGTCGGGCGGGCCACGCTGCGGCGCGAGCTCGACGACGGCCTCCTGCTCGAGCGGGTCACCTGTCCGCTGGGCCTGCTCGGCGTGGTGTTCGAGTCCCGTCCCGACGCGCTGGTGCAGATCGTGGGCCTGGCCTGGAAGAGCGGCAACGCGGTCCTGCTCAAGGGGGGGCGCGAGGCGCTGGGCACCAACCGCGCGCTGGCCGCGGTCGTCCACCGCGTGCTCGAGGACGGGGGGATCGATCGGCGCGCCGCCGTGCTGCTCGAGGGGCGCGAGGACGTGGCGGCGGTGCTGGGCCTCCACGGGATCGTCGAGGTGATCGTGGCCCGCGGCTCGTCGGAGTTCGTGCGCCAGATCCAGGCGGCGAGCGAGATCCCGGTGATGGGGCACGCGGCCGGCGTCTGCCACCTCTACGTCCACGCGGCGGCGGAGCCGGCCATGGCGGCGCGGCTGGCCGTCGACGGCAAGACCACCTACCCGGCGGCCTGCAACGCCACCGAGACACTGCTGTGGGA
>DASZVW010000538.1:0-10980 GCA_035546895.1 Polyangia bacterium | reverse complement strand
CGAGGCGCCCCTCCCAGAGGCGCCGGTAGCGGGAGACCCAGGCGTCGAGCTCCTGGAACGGCTCCGGGCGGAGCGAGTAGAGGCGGCGGGCGCCGTCGGGGCGCATCCGGACGAACCCCGCCTCGCCGAGGATGCGCAGGTGGCGCGAGACGCCCGACTGGTGGATCTCGAGCCGCCCCACGAGGTCGTTCACCGCCTGCTCGCCGTCGAGCAGCAGCTCGACGATGTTGCGGCGCACGGGGTCGGCCAAGGTCTCGAAGGGGCTCTCGAAGGGATGAAGATGCATTCCTATGCATATGTATATCTGTGCATTCGTTCCGCGTCAAGCGCCGCCCGCTCGGTCTCGCGCGGCCGGCGGCGCGGGCCCGGCCGCTATCCGGTCAGGCCCACTCGCTGAGTCCCTCGCGGCGGTACAGCTCCTGCCACGAGGGGCGGGCCTTCATCCGCTGCGCGTAGGCGTGCAGGACGGGCCAGCGGTCGACCGGCTTCGGCATGTTGCGCGACCAGCGCATCAACATGGTGGTCATGAAGTCGAGCACAGTGAGCGCGTCCCCCAGCATGTACGGGCCGCCCGTGGCCTCGAGGTGCGCGGCCACCTGCCCCCACGCCGTCTCGACGCGCGCGCGGGCCTGCGCCTTGACCGCCTCCACGTTCGCCTCGCCCGCGGGCTCGGTCGGGTAGAACCAGGCGCGGTAGGCCGGCTGCAGCGTGTTGGCCATGAAGAACATCCACTGGTAGTAGCGGGCGCGCGCGGGCGTCCCGACCGCCGGCGCCAGCGCGCGCGCCGGGACCAGGTCGCCGAGGTGCATGGCGAAGGCCGCCGCCTCGCGGAGCACCTGCTCGCCGACCACCAGCGTGGGGACCACGCCGGCCGGATTGAGCTTCAGGTAGGCGGCGGACTTCTGCTCCCGCTTGTCGAGATCGAGCGGCGCCAGCCGGTGCGGCAGCTCGAGCTCGATGAGCAGCCAGTGGACGACCATCGCCGCCGTCGCCGGCGCGTGATAGAGCGTCATCACCGGCGCCTCGGCGGCGGTCATGCGTAGTCGGGCGTCAGCACCAGCGCCTCGGCGACCGGGGCCGGCAGCCGGCGGCGGATCTTGCCGCCCGCCGGATCCATCCAGCCGTCGGCGGCGCGCATCAGGCAGCGGCCGCCGGCCAGCACCACGATGGCGCCGGTCTCGAGCCCGTCGGGATCGCCGATGAAGGGACGATCGAGCTCGTAGGCCAGGCCGGTGTTCGCGAACGCCTCGTTGAGCACCCGCCGCAGCGCCCGGCTCGGCGACTCGGGGGCGGCCGCGCGCCGCTTGCCGGCGCCGCCGCGGCCCCCGTCGAGCCTGGTCGCCGCGTCGGCGTAGCTGATGCCGAGGATCGACGCGACGCAAGCCGCGCCGCCTCCCTCCGCGTCCTGCTGCGCCACGGGCCGGAACCGTTTCATCGGCGCGAGACTATACAGCCTCGGCGCCGCGTGATCTCGATCGTTTGACGGCGCCGCCCGCAGCGACGAAGATCCCCGCCCATGAAAATGAGCCTCGGCAGCGTCCTGGCGTCGTTCGGCGGTTGTCTGGCCCTGGCGGCGATCGGCGGGTGCGGCAGCAGCGGCACCACCACCACCGGCGGCACCAGCGTCGACACCGCCTGCGCCGACGTGGCGGCCGCTCGCTGCGCCGAGGCGTCGACCTGCACGCTGGCCGACGGGCAGTCCGGGCTGGGGTTCAATATCCTCTCCAACTACGGCAGCCTGGCCACCTGCCTGGCGCGCCAGACGCTCAACTGCAAGAACGCGCTCGCCGCGCCCCAGACCGGCAACAGCCCGGCGCTGCTCGAGATGTGCGTCCCCATGCTGGAGGCGGAGTCGTGCACCGCCTTCTTCGACAACATGCCGCCCGCGAGCTGCACGCCCACCGGCCCGCGCGCGGACGGCGCCCCCTGCACCTTCAACGGCCAGTGCATGAGCGGCTCCTGCACCGGGACCAAGACCAGCCTCTGCGGCACCTGCGGCGAGGCGCCCGCGGCCGGGGGCGACTGCTCCGACACCACCTGCGCCGACGGCGACCGCTGCCTCGCCGCCACCAGCACCTGCGCGGCGATCGTGGCGCTGAACGGCCCCTGCGACGCCACCCACCCCTGCGACCGCAACTTCTCCTGCGTGGGCGAGAACGCCAAGACCAACACCAGCGGCACCTGCGTGGCCGCCGCCACCGGCGTCGGCGCCCCCTGCGGCGGGACGACCTCCGGCTGCGATCCCACCCGCGGCCTGTACTGCGGCGGCCCGGCCAGCGCCAAGACCTGCCAGCGGATCATCTACCCCGGCTACAACGGCAGCGTCGGGGCGGACGGCGGCGCCACCGCGCTCGACGGCGGCGTCCCCGACGCGGGCTCGGTCTCGGTCCCGGCCACGCCGGCCGGCACCCCCTGCGGCCTGCTCGCCGACGGCTCGCGCGTCGGCTGCGTGGCCGGCGACTGCTACACCGCGACGGGCCTCGCCACCGGCGCCGACGAAGGGACCTGCAAGCCGTTCGCGGCCGACACCGCCGCCTGCGATACCGCCGTCGGCCCCGGCTGCATGACCCCCGCGCGCTGCGTGGTCTCGGGCGGCGGCGACGGCGGCACCGCGGGGACCTGCGTCATCCCCGTCGGCACCGCCTGCCCGTCGTCGTAGCCGCGCCGCCTCGCCCTCGGCCGAGCTCGCGCGCCGGCGCTGCCGTGGCCATCCTTTGTATGAAGGAGGGTCTCATGGTCCGGAAGAGCTGTTTCATTCTGGGGATCGCCCTCGGTATCTTTTGGTGGGTGGGGCTCAGCGAGAACCAGGGGGCGACCGTCCTCTGGTTCGACGCGGTGGCCGCCGTGCTGGCCTTCGGCACGGCCGCGCTCGTCTCCGACCCCGAGCACAACCCGGGCCGCCTCGGCGGTCCGATCATCCTCGGGCTCGGGCTGGCGGTCCTCTGGATTGTCGGCATGTCGACGGGCCAGCCGGTGTGGGCGAACTGGCTGAACTTCGTGTTCGGGGTGGCGTTCCTGGCCTTGGCGGTCGCCGCGGCGCTCCAGCCGCGGATGGTCCACGTAACGCGCTAAACTAATGGCGATGGCCCGCCCGTCGCTCGGGATCCAACGGATCGAAGCCCTGCACTACTACGTGCACGATCTCGAGCGGACGCGGCGGTTCTTCGCCGACCAGCTCGACTTCGTGGAGCTGGGCGCCAGCAGCCCCGAGCTGGAGCGCGAGGGGCGGCAGCGCTCGGCGGCGTTCCGCGCCGGCGAGGCGCTCTACGTCCTCCACCAGCCGGTCGGCGAAGGGGGGCGCGCCTGGCGCTACCTGCGCAAGCACCCCGAGGGGGTGGGGACGGTGGTGCTCGACGTGGAGGACATCGAGCGGACCTTCCACCTGCTCGACGAGCGGGGCGGCACCTTCATCACCGACGTGCAGCGCTTCACCGACGACGGCGGCACGCTGGCGATGTTCTCCATCACCACGCCGTTCGGCGACACCACCTTCCGCTTCGTCGAGCGGCGCGGCTACCGCACCCTCTTCCCCGGCTTCGTCCCCGCGCCGGGCGCGGCGACCGCCGCCGGCAACCGGTTCGGCTTCGAGCGGATCGATCACCTGACCGCCAACTTCCAGACCATGAAGCCGGCGCTGCTCTGGATGGAGCACGTGCTCGGCTTCGAGCAGCTCTGGGAGATCGCCTTCCACACCCAGGACGTGGCGGCGGTCGCGTGGACGGAGCCCGGCTCTGCCGGGCAGAGTCCGTCGCGGGAGGGCACGGGGACCCTCTCAGGGTCCCCGCCTTCGATAAGGCGGCAGCACGGCTCGGGCCTCAAGTCGATCGTCATGTGGGACCCGGCCTCGGGGGTGAAGTTCGCCAACAACGAGCCGTTCCGTCCGTTCTTCAAGGAGTCGCAGATCAACCTGTTCGCCGAGGACAACCGCGGCGACGGCATCCAGCACTCCGCCCTCTCGGTGAAGGACATCGTCGGCGCCGTGCGGGGGCTGCGGGCGGCCGGCGTCGAGTTCATGCCCACGCCGGGGAGCTACTACGACGTGCTCCCGGCCCGGCTGCAGCAGATCGGCGTGGGCGGCATCGACGAGAGCGTCGACCTCCTGCGCGAGCTGGAGATCCTGGTCGACGGCTCGAAGCCGCGGCAGTACCTGCTGCAGATCTTCTTGAAGGAGGCGGCCGGCCTCTACCACGATCCCGAGGCGGGGCCGTTCTTCTTCGAGATCATCCAGCGCAAGGGGGACCAGGGGTTCGGGGCCGGGAACTTCCGCGCGCTGTTCGAGGCCATCGAGCGCGAGCAGGCGCGTGGCGGCGGGCGCGCGGGCGCGGCGCCCCCGCGCATGTGAGAGGAGAGGCGCGATGCTCGATCGGATGGTGGCCGGCGTGGTCCCCGACAAGGCGCACACGGCGCTGCGCGACGACCAAGGTCGCCTGCGCCACGAGGAGTGCCTGACGCGCGAAGGGTTCGAGGGGGCCTACACCATCCTCTATCACCTGGAGCGGCCGCACCCGAGCGCGCCGGTGGTCGCCATCCACGGCTGGGAGGTCCCGGGCGACGTCGACGACGAGCCGCGCCCGCTGGCCCGCCGGCACTACCGCTCGCAGGAGCTCGGGCGGCGCGGCGGCGGCGCCGTCGACGCCCGCGTGCCGCTGCTGTTCAACGGCGACGTGGTGATCTCCGCCGTCCACCCCGACGAGCCCGATCCGGTCTACTTCTCGAACGGCGACGGCGACGACCTCTACTTCATCAACGCCGGCGGCGGTCTCCTGCGCTCGCCGCTCGGCGACCTGCCGTTCGCCAAGCACGACTACCTCTTCGTCCCCAAAGGACTGCTCCACCGCTTCATCCCCGCCGGCGGGCCGCAGGACTGGCTGTCGCTCGAGTGCGCGGCCGGCTTCGGCCTCCTGCCCCACTGGCGCAACGCCGTCGGCCAGCTGCGGATGGACGCCCCCTACAGCCACCGCGACTTCCGCCGCCCGGCCTTCACCGGCCCGCGCGACGAGGGGCTGCGCGACCTGGTGGTCAAGCGCGGCGGGGCGTTCCACGGCTTCAAGCTGGCGCACGCGCCGCTCGACGTGGTGGGCTGGGACGGCGCCGTCTACCCCTTCGTCTTCCCCATCCTGAATTTCCGCCCGCGGGTCGGGCAGACGCACCTGCCGCCGACGGTGAACGGGACCTTCGCCACCCGCGGCGCCCTCATCTGCAGCTTCGTCCCCCGCCCGCTCGACTTCCACCCCGACGCCATCCCCTGCCCCTACCCGCACGCCTCGGTCGACTGCGACGAGATCATCTTCTACGCGGGGGGGAGCTTCACCTCGCGGCGGGGCGTCGGCGTGGGGAGCCTCTCGCACCACCCGGCGGGGATTCTGCACGGCCCGCACCCCGGCGCCTACGAGGGGAGCCTGGGCGCCCGCGCCACCGACGAGCTGGCCGTCATGCTCGACACCTTCGCCCCCCTGCACGCCACCAAGGCCGCACGCTCCGTCGAGGACCCCGACTACCACGGAAGCTTCGGGTAGCGCGGGCGGGCCCGGGCCCGGTGTCAGTTGGTCGGATGATCGCCCGCCCGCTGGGCACAGAACGACTTCGTCCGCTGCCAGTCCACGGCGGAGAGCAAGGCGTTCCGCTCGGCGCCTCTCGGCAGCAGCGCATAGAGGCCGGCGAGGTGACCATGCAACGTCACCGAGAAGGCGCACATGAGCGTGGTCGTCTCGTCGCGGAAGGGCTCCAGGGCCTGGTTGACTGCCGATCCGCAGGCGCTGCTGGGAAAATCGAGCGCCTGGCATTCGAGGAGGCGTCCGTCGTTCGCCATCGCGGTGAGCAGCTTCTTCAGCCCTCCCGACGTCTGCTGCCACCAGAGCGTTTGCCACTTTCGTTGCACGTCGTTGACGTCCTCGGACGCCGGGAGGAGGCCGGTCTTCCAGCTCAGGTCGGCCACCAGCTCGTTCATTCGATTGATGCGGCCAACGTACTCGGCCAGGCACAGGTTTTTCGCGGCCTGCGCGTCCTTGCTGCAGTTGGTGGCGAGCGAGTCGCTGGCCAGCTGGAAGTCCTTGGCCATGTCGATGAGCGCCGAGATCTGATCGGCGACGCGCCGGACGTGCGTCTCGGTCGTCGAGCGGACGCTTTCCCGGCTCTGGTACCGCTCGGCAATGAAGAACGCAATGAAGGGGGCGAGCATCACGAGAACTATTTTCAGGATGACCGTCGGTTGGCGCCGGAAGAGCTGCCACGATTCGCATTCGGTGCAGATGTACGCGCCGGCGGGGATGCTCTTGCCGCAAACCAGACACGATCCGTCGTTTGCCATCGCGGCATTGTGCGTAGCAATTCCGCCGGCCCCAAATTTTTGATCTCGGATTCGAGCTGGTTCAGACCGCCAGCCCCGGGATGCGGATGCCGGTGGTCTCGTCGGGGGACTTGAGCGGGAGGTGGACGGAGAAGGTCGAGCCGCGGCCGAGCTCGCTCTCCACCTCCACCCGGCCGCCGTGCAGCTCGACGAGGCGCCGGGTGAGGGCCAGGCCGAGGCCGGTCCCCTCGGGGCGGGTGCCGTTCGGCTGCGCGAGCTGCTCGAACTCCCGGAACAGGCGCGGCAGGTCGGCGCGCGCGATCCCGATGCCGGTGTCGGCCACCGAGATGACCAGGCTGCGCGGCTCGGCGCGCGCGGTCAGCCGCACCGTCCCCCCGCGCGCGGTGAACTTGATGGCGTTCGAGATCAGGTTGTAGAGCACCTGCTTGATCCGCCCGGGGTCGACGTAGACGTCGGGGAGCCCGGGCGGCAGCGCCACCTCCAGGTGGATGCCGCGCTTGGCGGCCACGGCGCCGATCACGCCGCGCACGACGTCGACCAGGCCGGCGATCGGCGTCCGCTCGTAGGCCAGGTCCATCCGCCCCGCCTCGACCTTGGAGATGTCGAGGATGTCGTTCACCAACTGCAGGAGGTGGCGCCCGGAGACCAGCACGTTGCCCACGTAGGTCCGCTGCTTGTCGTTGAGCTCGCCGAAGATCTGCTGCTCAAGCAGCTCGGAGAACCCGATCACCGCGTTGAGCGGCGTCCGCAGCTCGTGGCTCATGTTGGCCAGGAAGGCGCTCTTGGCCTGGTTGGCGGTGTCGGCGGCCTCCTTGGCCGCGCGCATCTCGCGCTGCGCGCGCTCGCGCTCGCCGACCTCCTCCTGGAGGCGCGCGTTGGCGTCCATGAGCTGGCTGGTGCGCTTCTCGACCCGCACCTCCAGCTCGGACATGATCGCCCGCAGCGAGGTCTCGGCCGCCTTGCGCGCCGTGATGTCGGCGAAGGAGGCCATCGCCGCGTAGGGGGTGCCGTCGCCGAAGCGCAGCAGCGGCTGCGAGTTCATCGAGATCCAGACCCGGCTGCCGTCGCCGCGGGTCACCGCCAGGATCACGTTCTGCCGGGGCTCGCCGGTCTTCAGCGTGGTGAGGAACGGCAGCTCGCTCCCCGCCACCGGCTGCTCGTTCTCGTCGACCACCTGGGCGAACGTCTCGGCCGACGGCCGCCAGGCCATCTCCGCCGAGGAGCGCCCCAGGATCCGCTCGCAGCTCGCGTTGGTGGCCAGCACGTTCCCCTCGGCGTCGACCAGGATGAGCCCCTCGTCGAGCGCGGCGATGACCGAGCGGTAGCGCTCCTCGCTGTCGCGCAGCCCCTGCTCGACCCGCTTGCGCTCCATGAACTGGCCGATCTGCCCGCCGAGCGCGCTCAGCATCGAGAGGTGGTCGTCGTTGGCCTGCCGGATCTCGCCGCTGTAGAAGGCCATCACGCCGATCACCTCCGGCCCGTTGCGCAGCGGGATGGCGAAGGCGCCGTGCAGCCCTGACTGCGCCGAGAAGCCGGCCATCGGCAGCGTCGGCTCCTCGGCGAGATCGGGGATCCAGAGCGGCAGGTGGCGCTGCCAGACCCGCCCCGGCAGCCCCTCGTCGGGGGCGATGTGCGCGCGCCGGCGCTTGTCGAGCAGCTCGGCGCGGCCGTAGCCGTCGGCGCTCCAGAGGTCCACGCAGCGCAGGAACAGGCGCCCCTCCTCGACCTCCCACAGCTCGCCCACCTGCCAGCCCTGGTTCTCGCCCATGATGCGCAGGATGAGCGGCGCCGCCTCGGCCAGGCTGGCGGAGCCGGCCAGCACGCGGGTGATCACGTACTGCAGCGAGAGCAGGCGCTCGGTCCGCTGCCGCTCGGCCACCTCGCGCTCCAGCGCCGCGCGCCCCGAGTCGATGGTCGCCTGCTTGCGCGCGGCCCCCAGCAGATCGGCCTGGCTGCGCCCGATCGCCACCACCAGGAGGAGGTCCTCGATCCCCACGAACGCCATCTCGGTGAGCCAGGTCGAGAGCCCCAGGTGGGAGATACCGTAGGTCGAGAACCCGATCGCCGTCACCAGGCTGGCCAGCCAGAGCACCGCCGGATCGCGGTACATGGCCAGGAAGGCCAGCGCCACGTAGGGGATGACGCGCATCTCCGAGCGGCTCCCCGAGAGGTAGATGAGCAGCGCCGTGAGCAGCCCCTGCCCGATGGCGATCTCCTGCCGGGTGTGCGCCGAGCCGGGGTGGCGGATGCCGAAGTAGAGCGGCAGCCCGAGGCAGAGGCCGCCCAGGAAGAACGCCTTCCAGGCGAGCGGCAGGTGCGGCAACGCCGCGGTCGCCGGGGGCGGGCTCGACGACCAGAGCGCGGTGGCGATCCCCGCCAGCCACTGGACGGCCAGCAGCCAGAGGAACATCCGGTCGGTGTGCTCCCAGATCTCCTGCTGGGACTCGGCGTAGAGCCGCCGCGTCGCCGGGGTCTCGTCCTCGACCCGGACGCTCATCGCGAGGCGAGGCCGCCCCGTCCGGCGGCGCGCGCCAGCGGCAGCACGCCCAGCGGCAGCCGCGCCACCGGGAGACGGACGCAGAAGCAGCTGCCGCGCGTGGGCTGGTCGTCGATCCAGATGGCGCCCCCCTGCACGCCGACCGCGCGCCGGCAGAACACCAGCCCCAGGCCGTGGCTGGAGCGCGCCGCCTCCCCCCCGACGGTCCCCGCGCGGCCGTACTTCTCGAACACCATCTCGCGGTAGGCGGGCGGGATCCCCGAGCCCTCGTCGTGCACGCGGATCTCGACCGCCGCCTCGGCCCCGGCGTCCATGGTGGCGTTCACCGCCTCGACGGTGATGGCGGTGCGGCGGGGGCCGTACTTGTAGGCGTTGTCGATCAGGTTCTCCACGATCCGCCGCACCAGATCGCGGTCCGCGCGCAGCGTCCCCACGCCGGGCGCCACCGCCAGCGCCAGGCGCTGCTCCTTGTCGGTGATCCGCCGCCCCATCTCCGAGCAGATCTCGCCCAGCAGCGCCGGCAGGTCGAACTCCGAGACCAGCGGGACCAGCGCGCCGTCGTCGCTGCGGCTCACGTCGAGCAGGTTCATCACCAGCCGGACCATCGACTGCGAGGCGCGCAGCACGTCCTCGAGCGAGTCGCGCTCCTCCTCGGGGAGCGGCACCCGCCCCTGCACGAACTGGACGTTGGAGAGGATGCTGGAGAGCGGGTTCTTGAGGTCGTGGACGATGAGCGCGGTCAGCTCGTCCTTCTGCCGCTGCGCCGCCAGGAGCTCGTCGCGCTGCCGCTGGATCACCTGCACGTTGGCCTGCCGCTCGTCGGAGAGCTGCTTGATCCGCAGCAGCGACCGCACGCGGATGAGGAGCTCGGTCCGGTTGATCGGCTTGGTGAGGAAGTCGTCGGCGCCCGACTCCAGCGCCGCCTTGTGCGTCTCCAGGTCGCCGAGCGCGGTCAGGAACAGGATCGGCACCTCGCCGACCTCCGGCAGCGCGCGCATCCGCCGGCAGGTCTCGTAGCCGTCCATCCCCGGCATCAGCACGTCGAGCAGCACCAGGTCGGGCCGCCGCGCCGGCAGCAGCGCCAGCGCCTCGGCGCCCCCCTCGGCCTGGATGACGTCGTAGCCGGCGCCGACCAGGTGCCCCTCGGCCACCTCGCGGTTCTGCAGGTTGTCGTCGACCACCAGGACGGTGGGCGGCGACTTGCTGCCGTCAGCCCACCCGGCGGACACGCCTCGGATCCTCGCGCGCGGGGTTGGTGAGGAACGACTCGACGACGGCGCCGAAGGTGCGGGTGTCGATCGGCTTCGACAGATAGCCCTGGAAGCCGCTCCCCAACAGCCGCTCGCGATCGCCGGGCATCGCCAGCGAGGTGACGGCCACGATCGGGATCTCGGCCGAGGGGGGGCGCGCCCGCGCGTGGCGGATCACCGCCTCGGCCCCGCCGCCGGGGATCTGCACGTCGAGGAGCAGCAGATCGAGCGGCTCGGCGTCGAGCGCCCGGCGCGCCTCGTCGACGGTGGCCGCCTCCACCACCTCGTGGCCGCGCAGCTCCAGGAGATCGTGCACCAACAGCCGGTTGAGGGCGTTGTCCTCGACGATGAGGATCCGGGCCCGCGCGGCCGCGTGCTCGGCGATCGGGTTTCCGTCGGTCGGCATCATCCCGGGACGCGCGGCGGCGCCGCGGAGCCCCGTTGGGGTCTCGGCGGCTTTGGGCGCCGGCTTTACATAAGAGGAGACGCGCGGCGTCGGCCTTCGAGGATCCGGGATCGCCCCAACGCCTCGAATTCCAACGATTTACCCGATTTCTCCGTATCCCGGATTGCCGTTCCTCGATGTCATTTTTGTGTTACTTTGCGCGCGCCCTTCAGAGGGCGTTGGGGCGTATCACTTTTGGGAGAAAAACGAACATGAAAACTTTCCGATCACGTTTCTTGTTGGTGGCGGGCTTCGCCGGGGCGGCAGGGCTGCTGGCGAACGTCAACTGCGGCGGCGGCAGCAGCGGCGGGACTGGTGGCACGGGCGGTAAGGGCACCGGCGGCACCAGCGCGACGGGCGGAAAGGGCGGCTCGACGGGCACCGGCGGCACCGGCACCGGCGGCACGGGCGGTAAGGCGACCGGCGGCGCGGGTGGCGCTTCCGCCACCGGCGGCGCGGGCGGCGCTTCCGCCACCGGCGG
>DASZVW010000537.1:0-12700 GCA_035546895.1 Polyangia bacterium | reverse complement strand
AGGCGGCGCGCGAGGCCGGCGCCGCCGCCGGGCGCTGCCGCACCGGATCGCGATCGGCGGCGCCGCTCGGCAGCGTCGCCCGCAGCGCGCCGCGCCCGAACACCCACAGCGATCCGGGCGTCCCCTGGTGCCAGGTCTCGTCGCGCGTGAGCGGCTCGGTCGACACCACCGCCACCCGGTCCCTCTCGGTGGTCACCGCCGAAAAGTCGATCGCCAGCTCGGCGTCGCGCAGCGTGGCCCGCCCGAACGGCGCCTGCCGGACGATGTAGCAGAGCTTGGTCCCGCAGCGCGCGTAGAGCTGGCGCCCGTCGGCGAGCAGGAAGTTGAACTTCCCCTCGGCGCCCAGCTCGCCCCCCAGCGCGGCCACCAGCCGCCAGAGCCGCCGGGGGTCCTTGGGGTAGCCGCCGGGGAAGGCGGCGCGGATCCGCTCCAGCATCCAGCAGAAGGCGTGCTCGCTGTCGGTCTCGCCGACCGGCTGCTCGAGGATCAGCTTCCGCTTCTTGACGTGCGGGAGCGTCCCGTTGTGGGCGAACACCCAGTGCCGCCCCCAGAGCACGCGCTTGAAGGGGTGGGTGTTCTCCAGGCTGGCCCGGCCGCGCGTCTTCTTCCGCACGTGCGCCACCGCCAGCAGCGTCTTGATCGGGTGCTGGCGGATGTACTCGGCCATCGCGCTCTCGCAGGCGGGCTTGGGCTCGAGGAAGCTGCGCGCGAACTTCCCTTCATAGAGCGCCAGCCCCCAGCCGTCGGCGTGCGGCCCGGTCTTGCCGCCGCGGAGCGCGAATCCCGTGAACGAGAAGGTGATGTCCGTGGGGACGTTGCACTCCATCCCCAGAAGCTCGCACATGGATCGATTGTACTTCGCCCGCGCTGTCTGCGGCGACTTGCCGGTTGTACAATCGGGTGACCCATGCTCCGCCGTCCACGCGCGGCGCCGGCGGCGCCGGAGCTCCCCTGGTGGGCGACGCCCCGTGGGGCGGCGATCCTGGTCGCGCTGGCGGCGGTGGCGGCGTTCGCCCGCGCGCTCGGCAACGGGTTCACCTACGACGAGGGGATGGTGCTGGTGGGGGCGCAGCGGTTCCTGCAGTCGGGGTCGTTCGGGACGCTGCTGTCGACGAGCTACTTCGGGGCCAGCCTGGAGGGGACCTGGCGGCCGGTCTGCACGCTCACCTACATGCTCGACGCCCTGGTGTCGTTCAGCCCGGCGATGTTCAAGGTCTCGAGCCTGGTCTGGCACATCCTGGCCGCCTGGCTGCTGATGGCGCTGGTGCGGCGGCTGCTCCCCGAGCCGCGCCGGCGGTGGGCCATCGTGGCCGGGCTGGTGTTCGCGCTCCACCCGATCACCGCCGAGACGGTCGACAACGCCTCGTTCCGCGAGGACTCGCTGGTGACGCTCTTCACCCTGGCGACGCTGATCCTGGCGCTCGATCGCCGCCGGGTGCTGGCGCTGGCCTGCTACGCGCTCGGGCTGCTGTCCAAGGAGTCGGCGGTGGTGGCGCCGGCGCTGCTGGCGGCGATCCGGCTCGGCCGCTTCGACCGGGAGACGCCGCGGGCTTGGGGGCCTGCCCAGGCGGCCGAGCCCGACGGGCCGGGCGCGCGGCTCTGGCGCCTGGTGGTCGAGCTGGTCCCCTTCGGCCTGCTGACGCTCGGCTACCTGGCGGTGCGGTTCGGGCCGATGAAGACGCCGGTCACCTACGCGCAGTACCCGGGCGGGACCTTCGCCGCCACGCTGCTCGGGCTGCCGGCGATCTGGGCGCACGACCTGCGGCTCCTCGTCTGGCCGTGGCCGCTCTGCGCCGACTACACCGGCTACTTCCGGTTCGGCGCGCAGCCCTGGGGGCCGGTGGCGCTGGCCGCGGCGGTGGTGCTGGCCTACCTCGGGCTGATGGTCTTCGCGGCCCGGCGGGGGGCGCGGGTGATCGCGCTCGGCCTCGGCTGGTTCCTGCTGACGCTGCTCCCGGTCTCCAACCTGCTGCCGATCCCCATCCCGGCCGCCGAGCGCTTCCTCTACCTCCCGCTCTGCGGGATCGCGCTGGCCGCCGCCGCGGCCTGGGGGCGCCTGATGGAGCGGTTCGCGGCGCCCGCCGACCGGCGGCGGGTGGTGGCGGGCGGGCTCGGCGTGCTGGCGGCGCTGGCGCTGCTGCTCAACCTGCGCCACGGCGACTGGCACGACGACGGGCGGCTCTGGCGGGCCACGGTGGCGGTCAACCCGCGCTCCTGCGGCGCCCAGAGCGCGGTCGGCGGCGGGCTGCTCTCGCGGGGGATGGCCTCGGGCGATCCGGAGCTCCTGCGCGCCGCCGCCGCCAAGGAGGAGCTGGCCCTGCGGCTCTGCAGCGACGACAGCGATCCGTTCCGGGCGGCCTTCGCCTACACCCGCCTGGGGGCGGCGCGCGCGCTGCTCGACGATCGGGCGGGGGCCCGGGTGGCGCTCCAGCGGGCCACCGTCCTCCACCCGCGCTACGCGCTGCCGGTGGTCTGGCTCGGCTACCTGGCGTTCCAGGAGGGGGACCCGGCGGTGGCCGCCATGCTGCTCAAGAAGGCGATCATCGACCTCGGGCCGCCGGACGCCACTGTGGCCGCCGTTGCACGATATTACGTCGACAAAATCTGACGGCCGGGGCCGCGATCGCGGCCGCGATCCGGGCGAAGAAAAGCCGGGTTCCGCCGGCGCGTCGGCGGTGTTGACAGGCTGTCTCGTTTCTCTTAGTTTCGCGGCGGCTTAGCCCACCCATGCCGCTCGAGTTCTCAGCGCAATCCAAGGAGCGGGTCGCGAAGCTCCTTTCGCGGTACCCGACCAAGCAGGCGGCCCTCCTGCCGGTGCTCCACGTCGCCCAGGAGGAGTTCGGCCACCTGCCCGACGACGTCATCGAGCTCGTCTCGCGGACGCTCGATCTGGCGCCGGCCCACATCTACGGCGTCGTCACCTTCTACACGATGTTCCATCGGGAGAAGAAGGGGCGCCACGAGCTGATGGTCTGCACCAACATCTCCTGCATGCTGAAGGGGGGCTACGGGATCCTGAAGCACCTCGAGGGGCGCCTGGGGATCAAGGCCGGCGAGACCACCCCCGACGGGGCCTTCTCGATCGTCGAGGAGGAGTGCCTGGCCGCCTGCGCGAACGCGCCGATGATGATCTGCGGTGACGACTACTACCTCGACCTGACCCCCGAGAAGGTCGACGCGGCCCTCGACGAGCTGCGCAAGCGCGCGCGCGCCGAGCAGCAGGCGACGCCGCTCAACCGCACGATGCTCGGAATCGGTCCGGGAGGCCAGAAGGTTTAACCATGGCGGCGACCTGGCAGGAATCGAAGGGCGTCAAGATCGTCACCCAGAACTTCGGCGTGACCGACAGCCACAAGCTGTCGGTCTACCAGCAGCGCGGCGGCTACGAGGCGCTGCGCAAGGCGCTGACGCTGCAGCCGGCGGCCCTGGTCGACGAGGTGAAGAAGTCGAACCTGCGCGGCCGCGGCGGCGCCGGGTTCCCCACCGGGATGAAGTGGTCGTTCATCCCCAAGGACGCCAAGGTCGTCTACCTGGTGGTCAACGCCGACGAGTCCGAGCCGGGGACCTGCAAGGACCGCGAGCTGCTCGCCTACGACCCGCACATGCTGCTCGAGGGGATGCTGATCGCCTCCTACGCGCTCGGCTGCAAGCACGCGTACATCTACATCCGCGGCGAGATGATGCGCGAGGCGAAGATCGTCCAGGCGGCGATCGACGAGGCCTACGCGGCCGGCTGGCTGGGGAAGGACCACCCGGCGGTCGGCGGCGGCGGCTCGTTCAAGCTGGACATCACGCTCCACCGCGGCGCCGGCGCCTACATCTGCGGCGAGGAGACGGGCCTGCTCAACTCGCTGGAGGGGAAGCGCGGCTGGCCGCGCCTCAAGCCGCCGTTCCCCGCCATCAAGGGGCTCTTCAACGCGCCGACGGTGGTCAACAACGTCGAGACCATCATGAACGTCCCCCACATCGTCAAGAAGGGGGGCGAGTGGTTCAACAACCTCGGCATCGGCAAGTCGGGCGGCACGCGCATCGTCTGCGTGTCGGGCCACGTGGCCAAGCCGGGTGTCTACGAGCTGCCGATGGGGATCCCCTTCCGCGACCTCATCTACGACGTGTGCGGCGGCATCCCCAACGGGCGCCAGCTCAAGGGGGTGATCCCGGGCGGCAGCTCGATGCCCCCGCTCGACGCCAGCGAGATCGACGTCCCCTGCGAGTTCGACGCGCTCATGACCGACGCCCGCATCAAGGACGTCGAGGTGCGCCCCGGCGTGCCGTTCGACCTCGGCGGCGGCCGCAAGCTCAAGACCATGGCCGGTTCGGGCGGCATCGTGGTGTTCGACGACAGCACCGACGTGGTCGCGCTCTGCGCGCGCGTCATGCAGTTCTACGCCCACGAGTCGTGCGGGCAGTGCACCCCCTGCCGCGAGGGCTCGGGCTGGCTGTCGCGGGTCTGCAAGCGGCTGGCGCGCGGGGAAGGGCAGGCGGGGGACGTCGAGCTCCTGGCCAACATCGCCAACGGGATCGGCGGCAACACCATCTGCGCGCTGGGCGACGCGGCGGCCTGGCCGATGCTCGGCTTCCTGACCAAGTTCCGCGCCGACTTCGAGGCGCGCATCAAGCCGAAGACCATCGGGATCCCGGCGGCGGCGGTGGCGGCCAAGGGAGCGGCGGCGTGAACGCCGGCGGCGCCTCCACGGGCGATCAGGTGGTCTTCTGGATCCTGGCCGCCTTCATCACCTTCTTCGCGATCTTCACCATCACCCGCAAGAACCCGGTCACCGCGGTCATGTCGCTGGTGGCCACCTTCTTCGGGCTGGCGGCCATGTACGCCACGCTGTCGGCGCACTTCCTGGCCGTCCTCCAGGTGCTGGTCTACGCCGGGGCCATCATGGTCCTCTTCATCTTCGTGGTCATGATCCTGAACCGCGAGGAGGTGACGCCGCTGTCGTTCCGGCCGCTGCGCGTGCTGGGCGTGCTGGCCGCGGTCTACCTGTTCGCCAAGTTCGCCCGCGTGGTGGGGCTGGAGATGCCGGGGGCGGTGCCGGCGCTGCCGTCGGACGACTTCGGCACCGTCGGCGCCATCGGCGACTTGCTGTTCCGCGACTTCCTCTATCCCTTCGAGGCGATCTCGGTCCTCCTGCTGGTGGCCATCATCGGCGGCGTGGTGATCTCCCGCTCGCACCAGAAGGAGGTGGCCGCCGAGCGCGCCGCCGAGTACCGCAAGCAGATCGAGGAGCTGGCCCGCCACGACTACCCGGGCGTCGCCCAAGACGCGGCGCCCGAGGGGCACCACTAGCCGCCATGCCGACCACCTACTACCTGATCCTGTCGTTCGCGCTCTTCCTCATCGGGACGACGGGCGTGCTCCTGCGGCGCAACGCGCTCATCGTGCTGATGGGGATCGAGCTGCAGCTCAACGGCGGCAACCTGGCGCTCATCGCCTTCGCGCGCGAGCTCGGCGACCTCAAGGGGCACGTGTTCGCCTTCCTGATCATCGCGCTGGCGGCGGCCGAGGCGGCGGTGGGGCTGGCCATCCTGGTCGGCCTCTTCCGCGGGCGGCAGACGGTCAACCTCGACGAGATCACGTTGATGAAGCGGTAAGGGGACGACGCCGTGACCTTCAACCTTCGCCTCATTCCGTTGCTGCCGTTCCTCGGCGCGACGATCCTGATGTTGTTCGGCCGCAAGTGGTCGCGCGACGCCGTGGTGGCGCTGGCCGCCGGCGTGATCGCCGGGGCCTGCCTCGTGGCCTTCGACGCCTACTTCCTGGCCCTCCCCGACGCCGGAGCCGCCGGCCTGCACGACACCATCGGCACCTGGATCGCCGCCGGCCCGCTGCACATCGATCTGGCGTTCAAGCTCGACGGCCTGTCGGGGCTGCTCTGCCTGATCATCACCTTCATCGGCTTCCTCATCCACGTCTACTCGTCGGGGTACATGGCGCACGACCCCGACTACCCGCGCTTCTTCGCCTACCTGAACCTGTTCTGCGGGTCGATGCTGGTGCTGGTGCTGGGCGACAGCCTGCCGGTGATGTTCATCGGCTGGGAGGGGGTCGGCCTCTGCAGCTACCTGCTGATCGGCTTCTGGTACAAGGAGACGCCCAACGCCGACGCGGGGAAGAAGGCGTTCATCACCAACCGGATCGGGGACCTCGGCTTCCTGATCGGGATGTTCCTGCTCTACCAGTACACGGGGACGCTCAACTTCTCGGAGATCAGCGCGACGGCCGCGGGCGGCGGCGGCGCGCTCACCCAGACGCTCTGGCTGGGGGCGCCCGTGGCCTTCTGGGCCGGGCTGTTCCTCTTCATCGGCGCCACCGGCAAGTCGGCGCAGATCCCCCTCTACGTCTGGCTCCCCGACGCCATGGCCGGCCCCACGCCGGTCTCGGCGCTCATCCACGCCGCCACCATGGTCACCGCGGGCGTCTACATGGTGGCCCGCATGCACGCGGTCTACATCCTGGCGCCGGCCGCGATGGCCATCATCACCGCCATCGGCGCGCTGACCGCGCTGTTCGCGGCGATCATCGGGTTCGCGCAGAACGACTTCAAGAAGGTCCTGGCCTACTCGACGGTCAGCCAGCTCGGCTTCATGTTCGTCGGCGTCGGGACCGGCAACTTCGAGGGGGGCATCTTCCACCTCTACACGCACGCCTTCTTCAAGGCGGGCCTGTTCCTCTGCGCCGGCTCGGTGATGCACGCCATGAGCGGCTCGGGCGACATCACCCAGATGGGCGGGCTGCGCAAGAAGCTCCCCTGGACGCACGCCGTGTTCGTCGTCTGCTGGCTCGCCATCAGCGGCGTGGTGCTGTTCTCGGGCTTCTTCTCCAAGGACGCCATCATCGCCGGCGCCATGTCGACCGAGTACCTGGGTGACTGGGCCTGGGTCGGCCGGGCCGCCGGCATCGTGCTCAGCCTGGCCGCGCTGGGGACGGCGTTCTACATGTCGCGGCTCTACTTCCTGGTCTTCTCGGGCGAGACGCGCGCCTCGCACGAGGTGCAGCACCACATCCACGAGTCCCCCGGCAGCATGGTGGGGCCGCTGGTGGTGCTGGCCATCGGCGCCGCGGTGGGCGGCTTCGTCGGCCTGCCGGGCAGCCTGTTCGAGCACACCGACTGGAACCTGCTCGACCGCGCCCTCTCGCCGGTGCTGGGCGCCGAGATGGAGATCCCGCACGTCACCGAGTACACGGTGATGATCGGCGCCACCGTGCTGGCGGCGATCGGCATCGGGCTCGCCTACGTCTTCTACGGCGGCGGCTACCGCGCGCCGGCCAGGAAGTTCGCCGAGACCTTCCCCGGCCTGGTCCGCCTGGCGCAGGACAAGTTCCGCGTCGACGAGCTCTACCAGCTCCTGTTCATCCGCCCGCTCAAGCGCCTCTCGCAGGGGATCTACTTCGTCGTCGACCGCATCCTCATCGACAAGATCCTGGTCGAGGGGGCGGCGGCGGTGGTCGACGTCTTCGGGCGGCTCTCGCGCGCGGTCCAGGTGGGCGACGGGCAGCGCTACATGGCGGTGTTCGCGCTCGGCGTGGCGGGGTTCCTCTACTTCAGCACCCGGCCGACCACGCCCGACGACCTCAAGGTCACGGTGAGCGGGATGCAGGTCGACGTCGACGCGCGCCGCGGCGGCAAGACCTCGGAGCGCCCGCTCGAGTACAGCTTCGACTTCGATGACGGGGCCAAGGTCGAGGCGCCGGGCCTGGGGCCGACCGCCCACCACACCTACTCGCACCCGGGGACTTACACCATTCGCGTCGACGTCAAGGATCCGCGCTGGGGGACCAGCGCGGCGGTGAAGCAGAAAGTCGAGGTGCGCTGATGGGCGTGCTCGGCTGGACCACGTTGCTGCCGCTGTTCGGCGCCCTGCTGGTGATGCTGGTGCCGCGCGAGGAGGAGTCGATCCACCGCGGGCTGGGCCTGCTCACCTCGATCGCCACCTTCCTGGTCTCGATCCTGATCCTGACCGGCTTCGACGCCGGGCAGGCCGGCTTCCAGCTGGAGGTCGACAAGACCTGGATCGCGCCGCTCGGCATCCACTTCCACCTGGGCGTCGACGGGATCTCGCTCTGGCTGGTCATGCTGACCACCTTCCTGGTGCCGCTGACGCTGCTGTCGCCGCAGGCGATCGGCATCCGCAACGTGCGCGTGCGCGAGTTCACCGCCGCCATGCTGATCCTGGAGACGGGGATGATCGGCGCTTTTCTCGCCCTCGACCTGTTCGTCTTCTACGTCTTCTGGGAGCTGATGCTGATCCCGATGTACTTCATCATCGGGGTCTGGGGGGGCGAGCGCCGGCTCTACGCCTCGATCAAGTTCGTCATCTACACGCTGGTCGGGTCGCTGCTGATGCTGGTGGCGATCCTCTACCTCTACGCGCAGTGGCACGCCGCGACCGGCACCTACAGCCTCGACTACACGCAGCTCTCGCACCTGACGCTGCCCGCGTCGGCGCAGCTCTTCTGCTTCGCCGCCTTCGCGCTGGCCTTCGCCATCAAGGTGCCGATCTTCCCGCTGCACACCTGGCTCCCCGACGCGCACGTCGAGGCGCCGACCGGCGGCTCGGTCATCCTGGCCGGCGTGCTGCTGAAGTTCGGGACCTACGGCTTCCTGCGCTACGCGCTGCCGATGTTCCCGCTGGCCGCCGAGCAGGCAGCGCCGCTCATCGCCATCCTGGCGGTCATCGGCATCATCTACGGCGCGCTGATGGCGTACGTGCAGGACGACGCCAAGAAGCTGGTCGCCTACTCCTCGGTCTCGCACCTCGGCTTCGTGGTCCTCGGCATCATGAGCCTCAACCCGACCGGCGTGCAGGGGGCCATCTACCAGATGCTGGCGCACGGCATCTCGACCGGCGGCCTCTTCTTCGCGGTCGGCCTCCTCTACGACCGCCGCCACACGCGCAAGCTGGCCGACTTCGGCGGCCTGTGGGCCAAGACGCCGGTGTTCGCGGCGCTGTTCCTGGCCATCGTGCTGGCCTCGGTCGGGCTCCCCGGCCTGTGCGGGTTCGTCGGTGAGTTCCTGGTCCTGATCGGCACCTTCACCGCCAACAAGAGCTGGGCGGCGGCGCACATGGCGGGCTTCTTCCCGGCCCCCAAGCTGATGGGCGCCCTGGCCGCCAGCGCGGTCATCCTGGCGGCGATGTACCTCCTCACCATGTACCAGAAGCTGATGTTCGGCCCGCTCGACAAGCCGGAGAACAAGGCGGTGCGCGACATCCACGGCCGCGAGACCTGGGTGTTCGGCATCGTGGTCGCCGCCGCGCTGGTGATGGGCCTGGCGCCGCAGCCGATCCTCGGCCGCGCCGAGAAGTCGGTCGACGCCTTCGTCGCCAACTATCAGGACCGGCTGCAGGAGTCGAAGCGCGCCCCCGAGGCGCCGCCGCACGTCTACCCGGCGCTCGCCGCCGCGCCCGCCGCCGAAGGGAACGCCCGATGACGTTCGACAGCTCGCAGCTCTTCGCCTACGCCCCGATGCTGATCCTGATCGGCATGGGGTGCGTGGTCCTCCTCGGCGAGACCTTCATCCAGGGGAAGGCGCGCGCCGGGCTGGCCTGGCTCGGCGTGGCCGGCTGCGTGGCCGCGCTGATCGCCATCGCGCTCCAGTGGGGCGACGCCGCCAGCCCGACCTCGAACTTCGACGGGATGCTGACCGTCGACCGGATGTCGCTGTATCTCGACGGCGCCTTCGTGATCGCCGCGCTGCTGACGCTGCTGTTCGCGCCCCCCTACCTGCGCGAGCAGGGGTTCGAGTTCGGCGAGTTCTACGCGCTGGTCCTGTTCGCCACCTCGGGCATGGTGATGGTGGTCCACGCCACCAGCCTGGTGTCGCTGCTGATCGGCATCGAGACGATGTCGCTGGCCGCCTACGTGCTGACGGGGTGCGCGCGCCGCAGCCTGCGCAGCGCCGAGGGGGCGATGAAGTACTTCCTCATGGGGGCCTTCGCCACCAGCTTCCTGGTCTACGGGATGGCGCTGGTCTACGGCATGACCGGCGGCGAGCTGACCTACGCGGGGATCGCGGCCAAGACGGCGGCTGCCAGCAAGTCGCCGCTGTTCTACATGGGCGAGTACTTCATCCTGGTGGCGCTGGTGTTCAAGGTCGCCGCCGTCCCCTTCCACATGTGGGCCCCCGACGCCTACGAGGGGGCGCCCACGCCGGTCACCGGCTTCATGGCCGCGGGGGTGAAGGCGGCGGCGTTCGGCGCCATCGTCCGCCTGCTGGGGACGGCGTTCTCCAGCCCGCTGATGGTCTTCGACTTCACCGGCTGGGCCTCGGCGCTGTCGGTGCTGGCGGCGCTGACCATGACGCTGGGGAACCTGGCCGCCATCCGCCAGGACAACGTCAAGCGGATGCTGGCCTACTCGTCGATCGCGCACGCCGGCTACCTGCTCATCGGCGTGGTGGCGGCCGGCATGGGCGTCGCCGACGCCAAGCCGGCGGTGCTGTTCTACCTGGTCGCCTACACCGTCACCCCGCTGGGCGTGTTCGGCGTCGTGGCCTGGGTCGGCAACCGGAGCGACGAGCGCCTCTACGTCGACGACTGGGCCGGGGTGGGCGCCGCGCGCCCCGCCGTCGCGCTGGCCATGACCCTGTTCCTGCTGTCGCTGGGCGGCGTCCCGCCGATGGGCGGCTTCTTCGCCAAGTTCTACCTCTTCCGCGCCGCCATGCAGTCGCCCCAGCTCTACTGGCTGGTCATCGTCGGCGTCCTCAACAGCCTGGTGAGCGTCTACTACTACCTGCGCATCGTCGTCGCCATGTACTTCCGCGACGCCGCCCGCCCGCTCAGCCCCACCGACGGCGCCTCCATGCGCGCCGGCCTGCTGCTGACCGCCCTGGTGGTGGTCCTCCTCGGCGTCTTCCCCGGCCAGTTCGTCGACTGGGCCGGCGCCGTGGGGATCAAGTAGGCCGCCGCGGGACGGGGCTGCTTCAGCTCCGGCGTACGCTGGTGGCCGCGATCAACGTTCTGGTGGGATGATCCAGCCAATCCGGTCCTTTGTAGGAACGATCCCTACGAGGCCGAAACCCTCTGTCATCGTCCGACGAATATCTAGAACCGACGACCATAGGACGTCGTTGGTCCGTCGGAGCTCCTTGATATCTTTTCGCAGCTGCTCCTCGGAGAACGACTGCCGAACTCCGGGTGCAACACTATCCGTCGAGCGCGGAGGGATCGGCGGCGGTCAAGCGGGGCCTGACTGCGCCAAGTGGGGTCTCGAGGGTCTCCTTCAACCAGGTTTCGACCTGCGGCGAGTTGAGGTCCTTCTCCGCGAAGAGGTTTTTCGATGAGAAGTTGTCGAACGCGTCTGTGTCGAAGTCGTAGTAGTGAAGCTGACGCTGCCCGTGCTCGTCATCGAACTCCCAGGGTTCGGTCAGAAACCGAGAGATGTAATGGCAGTTCCTCGTGATTTGCTTCCTCGTCTCCTCGTTCATCAAGAGAGAAGGTTGTCCTGTCCGGCGAAAAACTCCAGCCGGCCACTCGCTCCTCCAGCGTGCCGAGCCGGACACAAAAAAACCGGCGTCCCGCGCGAGGCGGGACGCCGGTTGATGGTCGGGCGGGGGTTACTGGGCGACGATCGAGTCGATGTGGAAGGTCAGCGGCTCGCCGGTGGTCGGGAAGGTGCCGCCGTCGGTGCCGGAGGAGCCAGTGCCGAACTGGATCCCCACCTGGAGGATCTTGGAGGCGTCGAACCCGCTGACGGTCACGGCCGAGAGATCCATCGTGAGGTCGACCCACTTGCCGCTGCCGAGGGTGGTGGCGTTGATCGACCCGGTGCTCCCGGCCTGGGCGTAGTGGCTGTAGTCGGGGCCGCTGGCGTGCAGCTGGACGTAGCCGGCGGGGAAGGTCCCGGAGTCGAGCATCACCTTGGCGTGGAGCGTCTTGCCGGTGAGGTCCACGGTGGGCGACAGGTTGATCTGCGTGTCGAGCTGCTGGTTGTAGCTGTTGAAGGGCACCATCAGCTTTGCCGAGCCGGCCGGATCGCCGGTCGTTCCGTCGAAGACGAGGGACGGGCCCGTGCCGCCGTCGGGGAACATGAAGCCCGAAGCGGCGAGGCTGTACCCCTGCAGCGACGAGTCGAAGGTGAGGTTGAGCGGCGGGGGCGGCGGGAGGCCCGAGCCGTCGGTGACGGTGTCGATGTGGAACGTGCGGTGCTGCGGGGCCCCGAACGTGCCGCCGTCGGGACGGCTATAGGTCGTGAACTCCACCCCGATCTGGATGACCTGGGTGGGGTCGAACGACGACGACGCCGTGAGCGGGAGCTCCACCTTCATCCACTGGCCGGGCGTCCCGATCGGCTTGATGATCTGCGTGTAGCCGTTGTAGGTGGCGCCGCTGTTCGCGGAGACCTGAACGTTGCCCGGCCAGGCCGCCCCGGCGTCCTCGGCGTCGAGCATCACGTAGACCGACACCTCCCGGCCGGTCGCGTTGACCGTCGGCTTGATGTTCACGACCGCCTGGACGAACTGCAGGTAGTCGGAGTACGTGGCGTCGATCTTCAGCGAGCCGTTCGGCGTCGTGCTGGGGCTGCCGATCGAGTTGTCCCAGACGAGCGTGGGGACCGGGCCGCCGTCGACGTTCTGGAGGTTGCCGGCCGAGGTGTTGGTCCCGTTCAGACCCCACCCCTGGACGCCGCTGTCGAAGGTGTAGGAGAACGCGGCGTACTGCTGGGTGCCGCCGTCGGTGTTCGAGGCGCCGC
>DASZVW010000536.1:0-3419 GCA_035546895.1 Polyangia bacterium | reverse complement strand
GCCCGGCTGCCGGCCGGGGTCGCCGCGGCGCTCGATCGGCTGCTGGCGGCGGGGTAACGTGCCGGTCGCATGAAGCCCGGCAACGTGGTGATCGCGGCGACCAAGGACGAGGCCCCCGGCGCGACGCTGCCGATCGGCGGTCTGACGGTCATCGGGCGGGCGCTCAAGCAGCTCGGGCAGTCGCCCGAGAAGCGGGTGGTCGTCGCCGGCGACGGCGCCATCCCGCTGCCGGCGCCGCTCCCCGCGAACGTCGAGGTCCGCACGGTCGCCGACGGCGCGGGCGCCGCCGAGATCGCCCGCCAGCTCGGCGCGCCGCTGGTCGGCGCCGACGTCGTCCGCCTGGACAAGACGCGGTTCGAGGGGCTGCGGGTGGTCGACGAGCCGTCGCGGCGCTCGGCCGAGGACGCGGTGTTCGGCGCGCTCTTCCGGGCCGACCTCGGCTTCGTGGCGCGGCGGCTCAACAAGCCGCTCTCGGTCCGCTTCACCCGCCACGTCCTCTGCCGCTCGCCCATCACGCCCAACCAGATCACGCTGTTCGCGGCCGCGCTGGGGATCGCCGGCTGCGTGCTGATGGCGATGGGGCACTATGCCGCCGCGGTCCTGGGGCTCCTGCTCGAGCACACCCAGTCGGTGCTCGACGGCTGCGACGGCGAGCTGGCCCGCGTGCGCTTCCAGCAGTCGAAGCTGGGGGCCTGGCTCGACACCTTCGTCGACGACGTGCTGAACGTGCTGATGACCGCCGCGGTGGGGATCGGCGTCTGGCGCGGCGGCGCCGGCGCGTGGGCGCTGGCGGTGGGCCTGGGCGGCGCGGCGATGCTGGTCCTCTCCAACCTCATCATCATGCGGGACATGCGGCGCCAGAAGGCGACCGGCGATCTGATGGACATGGTCTGGTGGTTCTCGGGCGGCCGGAAGCTGGGCGAGTCGACGGCCACGCAGGGGAAGCCGGGGGTGGGGACCTTCCTGTTCGCGCTCGGGCGCCGGGACACGGCGATCTTCCTCTGGCTGGTCTTCGCGGTCCTCGACGCCTACGTGCTGGTGCTGGTGATGGCGGCGATCATCGCGCTCTCCTGGTTCGTGGCCAGCGCCGTCCAGCTGGCCGTCCGCCCGGCGCCGGCCGCCGGCTGATCCCGCCGATCGACGGCCGCGCCGTTGACGACCTGCGGCGGTCGGCGCGGGCGGCGCGGCGGCGCTTGCGCCGCGGGGGGACGCACAATAAGGTCTATGGCCGCCTTCGCCGGCCCAATCCTCCATGCTGAGCTTCGCCAAAAAGATCTTCGGAACCAAGAACGCCCGGGTCATCAAGGGGATGCGCCCCCTGGTCGCCCGGACCAACGAGCTCGAGCCGACCATGCAAGCGAAGTCGGACACCGAGCTGCGCGCGATGACGGCCGAGTTCCGCCGCCGCCTCGACAACGGGGAGACGCTCGACGACCTCATCCCCGAGGCATTCGCCGTCTGCCGCGAGGCCGGCAAGCGGGTGCTCGGCATGCGCCACTTCGACGTCCAGCTCATCGGCGGGATGGTCCTCCACCGCGGCTGCATCGCCGAGATGAAGACCGGCGAGGGGAAGACGCTGGTCGCCACGCTGCCGGTCTACCTGAACGCGCTGGCCGGCAAGGGCGTCCACGTCATCACCGTCAACGACTACCTGGCCCGCCGCGACTCGGAGTGGATGGGGCGGATCTACAAGGCGCTGGGGCTGACGGTGGGGATCGTCGTCCACGGCCTCTCGGACGCCGAGCGCCAGGTCAGCTACCGCTCCGACGTCGCCTACGGGACCAACTCGGAGTTCGGGTTCGACTACCTGCGCGACAACATCAAGGACTCGATCGAGCGCTACGTCCAGCGCGAGCACAACTTCGCCATCGTCGACGAGGTCGACTCGATCCTGATCGACGAGGCGCGCACGCCGCTCATCATCTCGGGCCCGGCCGAGCAGTCGGCCGACCTCTACCAGAAGGTCGACGGCATCATCCCCGGGCTGCGCAAGGACATCGACTACACCGTCGACGAGAAGGCGCACTCGGCGATCCTGACCGACAACGGCATCGAGCGGGTCGAGCAGCGCCTGGCGGTGGGGAACCTCTACGACCCGCGCAACATCCAGTGGCTGCACCACGTCTCGCAGGCGCTCAAGGCGCACACGCTCTACAAGCGCGACGTCAACTACCTGATCGACGACGGCGAGGTGATCATCGTCGACGAGTTCACCGGCCGCAAGATGCCGGGCCGCCGCTGGTCCGACGGTCTCCACCAGGCGATCGAGGCCAAGGAGGGCGTCGAGATCCAGGAAGAGAACCAGACGATGGCGACCATCAGCTATCAGAACTACTTCCGCCTGTACGAGAAGCTGGCCGGCATGACCGGCACCGCCGACACCGAGGCCGAGGAGTTCAACAAGATCTACAAGCTGGACGTCAACGTCGTCCCCACCAACCGCCCCGTGCAGCGCAAGGACGCGCACGACGTCGTCTACAAGAACGAGCGCGGCAAGTTCCGCGCGGTGTGCGACGAGATCGAGGACTGCTACAAGCGCGGCCAGCCGGTGCTGGTCGGCACCGTCAGCGTCGAGAAGTCCGAGGTGGTCGCCTCCTACCTGCGCAAGAAGGGGATCGCGCACGCGGTCCTGAACGCCAAGCAGCACGAGAAGGAGGCCTTCGTCGTCTCCCAGGCGGGGCGCAAGGGGGCGGTCACCATCTCGACCAACATGGCCGGCCGCGGGACCGACATCATCCTGGGCGGCAACGCCGAGTTCATGGCGCGCGCGGAGGTCGATCCGGAGAACGCCGGCAAGCCGGGGCACGAGCTGGCGCCCGAGAAGCAGGCCGCCTACGACGAGGCCTACAAGAGGTTCAAGGCCCAGTGCGACGCCGAGAAGCAGGAGGTGCTGGCCGCGGGCGGCCTCCACATCCTGGGCACCGAGCGGCACGAGTCGCGCCGCATCGACAACCAGCTCCGCGGCCGCGCGGGGCGCCAGGGGGACCCCGGCAGCTCGCGCTTCTACCTGTCGCTGGAAGACGATCTGATGCGCATCTTCGGCGCCGAGCGGATCACCGGGCTCATGGAGCGCCTGGGGATGGAGGAGGACGTGCCGATCGAGCACGGCCTCATCAACCGCGCCATCGAGAACGCGCAGAAGAAGGTCGAGGGGCACAACTTCGACATCCGCAAGAACCTGCTCGAGTACGACGACGTCATGAACCAGCAGCGCAAGACGATCTATGCGCTGCGCCGGCAGGTGCTGGAGGGGCGCTACGCCCCCGAGCCGACCGAGGAGGAGAAGGAGCGCGGCATCACCAAGACCGATGAGCCGCTGCCGACCGAGTCGGGCCGGCACACCGTCGCCGCCCTGGCCTCGATGGTGCGGCCGATCCTGGCGCGGATGTGCGAGGCGCTCTCCGAGTCGCGGGTGGCCG
>DASZVW010000535.1:0-2137 GCA_035546895.1 Polyangia bacterium | reverse complement strand
GGCGATCGAGGCCTGGGACCAGGCGCGCCTCGACGACGTGCAGGTCTACCAGCGGTCGCTCGACGACGCCGAGGCGCGGCTGGAGGTGGCCGCGGTGGTGACCGCCACCCGCGCCGGGCGCGCGCAGGTGACGGTGGCGCTGCCGGGCGGCGCCACGCTGGGGACCGTCGAGAAGGCGCTGGCCCGCGGGCGCAACGAGCTCCGGCTGCAGGTGGCGATCGCCAAGCCGGAGCGCTGGTGGCCGAACGGCCTCGGGCCGCAGAAGCTCTACACGCTGGAGACCACGCTGGCCGCGGACGGCGTGGTGCGGGGGCGCCGGCAGACGCGGATCGGCCTGCGGACGCTGGAGGTGGTGAACCGGCACGACGCCGGCGGCAAGAGCTTCACCGTGGTGGTGAACGGCGCGCCGGTGTTCATGAAGGGGGCCAACTGGATCCCCGCCGACAGCTTCGTGACCCGCGTTACCCCCGAGAAGTACCGCGCGCTGGTGCAGGCGGCGGCCGACACGCACATGAACATGCTGCGGGTCTGGGGGGGCGGGATCTACGAGGACGACCGCTTCTACGATCTCTGCGACGAGATGGGGATCCTCGTCTGGCAGGACTTCATGTTCGCCTGCTCGATGTACCCGGGCGACGCGGCGTTCGTCGAGAACGTCCGGCAGGAGGCGATCGAGAACGTGCGCCGGCTGCGCAACCACCCGGCGCTGGCGCTGTGGGCCGGCAACAACGAGATCGAGGCCGCCTGGCAGCAGTGGGGGTGGACGTTCAAGTTCCACCTCGACAAGGCGGCGCAGACCACCATCTGGAACGACTACAAGCACCTCTTCCACGAGGTGCTGCCGCGGGTGGTGGCGGCCGAGGACCCGGGGCGCTTCTACACCCGCTCGACCCCCAGCGCGAACGAGGACGGCGTGCCGCCGGGGAAGATGGGGTGGGGGGACATGCACTACTGGAGCGTCTGGCACGCCGAGGCGCCGTACGAGGCCTACGCCGCCAACGTGTCGCGCTTCATGAGCGAGTACGGTTTCCAGTCGTTCCCCACGCTGGAGAGCGTGGCCCGCTACGCGCCGCCCTCGGCGTGGCGGATCGACTCGCCGGTGATGCTCTCGCACCAGCGCCACCCGCGCGGCAACGCGCTGGTCCGGACCTACATGGACCGCGACTTCCGCGTCCCCAAGGACTTCGGCGCTTTTCTCTACCTGTCGCAGGTGCTGCAGGCCGAGGTCATCAAGTTCGGCGCCGAGGCGCACCGCCGCCGGATGCCCTACAACATGGGGAGCCTGTACTGGCAGCTCGACGACTGCTGGCCGGTCGCCTCCTGGTCGAGCATCGACTACTACGGGCGCTGGAAGGCGCTGCAGTACGCGGCCCGGCGGTTCTTCGCGCCGGTGCTGATCTCGCCCGTCGACGACAACGGGACGTTGCGCGTCTACGCGGTCTCCGATCGGCGCGCCGACCTGCCGGCGCACCTCACGTTGCGCCTGGTCGACCTCGACGGCGGCGGCGAGCGCTGGCGTTTCGAGCGCGACCTGACGGTCAAGGCGCTGGCCAGCGAGCCGGTCTTCTCGGCCTGGAAGCGCGACGTGATCAAGGGGGTCGATCCCAGCCGCGTGGTGCTGGTGGCCGAGCTCTCGGCCGGCGGCGCGCCGGTGAGCCGGAACCTCTTCTACTTCCTCAAGACGCGCGATCTGGCGCTGCCGCCGCCCGAGCTGGCGGTCTCCGTCACGCCGCACCGGATCGGCGCCACCGTGCGGGTCACGGCGCGGAGGTTCGCCCGCGCGGTCTGGCTGTCGACGCCCGACGGCGAGGGGAGCTTCTCGGACAACTTCTTCGATCTCTTGCCGGGCGAGACCGCGACGGTCGAGTGGACGCCGGGGCCGGGCGCGCGGCCGGGGGCGGCCGAGCGGCTGTCGTCGGTGCTGCGCGCGACGACGGTCCGCGATACATATTGAGGCGTGGGCTACCGGATCAAGCACACGGAGCAGGTCGGCAAGGCGGTCCGGCGGATCGTCCGCGAGCAGCTCCGCGGCGCCATCCGGGCGGCGCGCGACGGCAAGCGCGACCAGGAGGAGCGGGTGCACGAGGTGCGCACCCGGCTCAAGCGCTCGCGCGCCGCGCTGGCCCTCATTCGCCGG
>DASZVW010000534.1:0-4102 GCA_035546895.1 Polyangia bacterium | reverse complement strand
GCACGCCGCCACGGGCGGCACCGGCGGCGCCGCCGGGACGGCTGGGCCGGCTGCGGACGCCGGGCGCGACGCGCCGGCGACGGGGACGTTCACCTGCACCCTGGTGATCGGCAACTCGACCACGCAGCAATGGTTCGACGGCGGCTTCCTCACCTACCCGGGGATCGATCCGGCGCGCTGGGAGATGTTCTTCGTGGCCCACCACTACATCGACGCCTGGGCGGACCCCAGCGACGCGGCCTGGACGACGCCGCTCGACATGGGGCACGCCTGCGCGAGCGGCGCCACCGCGCCGGACCGCGTGCTCTTCATCGTCACCTTCGCGCCGCCGTATCCGCCGGAGTCGACCTACGAGAGCGACACCGCCAGCATCGTGCGGGACATCGAGGCCAAGTACCCCGGCGTCCGGCGGATCGAGCTGCTGACGCTGATCCGCGCGCCGGGGAACAGCGCCACCGCCTGCAGCAGCGCCGCCGACAACGAGCAGTCGATCCCGCCGGCCGAGGACCAGGGGATCGCCGCCGTGGCCGCCGCGCCGGCGTTCGCGGGGCTGGTCGCCGCGGCGCCGCCGCTCTACGTCCCGAGCTGCGCCGACTTCATCGCCGACAAGCCGCAGTACACGACGGCCGGCGCCGCCGACGTCGCCAAGGTCTACGGCGCCTACTACGCCGCGCGCCCCTAGCGGGCAGCCGCGCGAATTTGGCAGAATGGCCGCGTGAACCTCACGCGAAGCAAGTGGCTGCTCCGGGCCGCGGTGGTCCTGTTCGCCGGCGCGGCCGGCTGCGCCGGTCATTCGGGCGGGGGCGGGACGGGCGGCACCGGCGGCTCGTCTGGCGTCGGTGGGAGCGGCGGCTCGGGCACCGGTGGCGCCGGCACGGGTGGTGCCGGGACCGGCGGGTCGGGGACCGGTGGCGCCGGGACCGGCGGATCGGGGACCGGCGGCGCGGCGATCGGCGGCAGCGGCGGCGCGTCCTCCTCGGGCAGCGGCGGCCATGCGGGGACCGGCGGCGCGGGGACCGGGGGCGTGGGGGGCGGCGCCGGGAATGCGGGGACGGGGGGCGCCGCCGGCGCGGCGGCCTGTCCGTACAAGCTCTGCGAGGGGTTCGAGTCGGGGACCGTCGGCGGCATCCCCACCGGGTGGACGTCGCTCCGGGGCTACGACACCGGCACGCCGCAGGACGTGGGCCTCGCCACCGATCAGGCGCACTCGGGCGCGATGTCGCTCAAGAGCAGCTCGCTGGTCCCCGGGCAGAACCGCGTCCAGAAGGCGCTGGCCGGGCTGGGGACCACCGCCACCAAGCACTGGGGGCGGATCTTCTACAAGGTGCAGGCGGTCAAGCCGCCGACCGGCAACGTGCTGCACGTGACCTTCGTGGCGCTCGAGGGGATGACCGAGGACCGGGTCGTCGACACCGTCGAGCAGTCGGACGGCACGCACCAGTGGCTGTTCAACGTCCCGGACGACTCGTGCTGCACCAGCTCGGCGTACAGCTGGAGCTTCGACGGGAACTGGCACTGCGCGGAGTGGTACGTCGACCTCTCGACCGAGAGCTACCGGTTCTTCACCGACGGGACCGAGGTGACCCAGCTGGCGTTCACCGGCAACGCCGGCGCCAAGATGTCGGCCTGGACCGATCTCGCGGTGGGCGACATCTTCTACCAGCCGGCCATGTCGTCCCCCTTCGTCGCCTGGTTCGACGATCTGGCGATCAACGACACCCAGATCGGCTGTCAGTAGCGCGCGGCCCGACGGGGCCAGGCCCCTTTCGTGTGATCTCAGTCATCTCCGACGGGCGCCGGCGCACACAGAGGGCCAAGAAGGCTTATCATTCCGGCCGTGATGAGCCCCGGGGAAGAGTCGCTGGAGTCGCAGCCCGGTCCCTCCGTCCCGGAGGCCCTGCAGCAGATGGTCGCCCGCCTGGTCCTGGAGACCACGGTGGAGGGGATCTGGTTGATCGACGCCGACGCGCGGACGACGTACGTGAACCGCCGGCTCGCGGCGCTGCTCGGGTACGCCGCCGACGAGATGCTGGGCCGGCCGGTGTTCGACTTCCTCGATCGGGACCGCTGGCCGATCGCGCAGCAGAACCTGGCGAGGCGCGCGCACGGCGTCGAGGAGCGGCAGGAGCTCCAGCTCCTGTGCAAGGACGGGACCCGCGTCTGGGTGCTGGGGTCGGCGAACCCGGTGTTCGATCGGGACGGCAACTACGCCGGCGCGCTGGCGCTGGTCGCGGATCTGTCGCCGCAGAAGGAGCGGGAGCGCGCGCTGCGGGCCGAGGTCGAGGCCCTCCAGGCGCGGCTCGGCGGGCGCGGTGACGGCTCGGGCGCCGAGGCGGCGCCGGTCGGATACCGCGAGCCGTTCCGGACCGCCGTGGTCCTCGGCGTGCTGGCGACGCTGACGGCGACCGTGGGCCTGACCACCCTCGGCGCGCTCGCGGGCGCCCTGCTGCGGCGGGGCGAGCCGGACGCCCAGGGCTGACGCGCGCCCGGCGTCAGAGCTCGCCGTCCTTGTCCTCGGGCGCGCAGCCGCGGTCGGGGCGGCGATCGCAGCTCCAGCGGATGCCGTCGATCTGCCAGCCGTCGGGGCCGCAGGCGTCGCCCGAGGCGACCACGCTGTCGCGCGCGCCGGCCGCGAGCTCGAGCGTCTCCGTCCGCTCGCCCGGGCTCTCGGCGGGGCCGCGGCAATGCACCGACCAGGTGAGCGCGCAGGTGACCGGGAAGCCGCAGGTGTTGGAGAGCTCGAACCGCAGCCCGTCGTTCCCCATCCGCGTCTGGTGGAACGCCGGGCAGGAGCCGATGAGCTTCTTCTGGGGGACGGATCTCCGCCGTCCGGGTGCCGCCGCCGAGGCGGACGCGAGCGCGAGCCCGAGCCCCACCAGCGCGAGCAGCACCGCCGTTCGCGGTCGCCGCATGGTCGCCTCCCGCGGACGGCGTCACGCGAGAGGCGTTCCGTCCGCTCGTGGAGAAGGACAATGGCCGAGCCCCGACGGTTCCCGAAAAACGATCGGGGCGGCGCGAGGGCCCTCAGCGCGCGTCGAAGCGGAGGTGGATCCAGTCGCGCCCGCGGACGGCGACGGCGGTCTCGGTGTGGGCGCCGTCGATCTCCTGGACGGCGCGGCGCCAGAACGGCAGCGCCGGCGCGTTGGCGGCCAGCACGCGCACCAGCCAGGGGCCGGGAAACGCGTCCCAGAGGTGCCGGGCCAGCGCGCGGCCGACGCCCCGGCGGCGGTACCGGCGGAGGACGAAGAAGTCCTTCACGTCGCGCGCGGCCCCGGCGCCGAGCCAGGGGGCGGCGGACTGGACGACGCCGAACCCGGCCGGCGCGCCGCCCGAGCGCGCGAGGAAGACCGCCGCCCCGTCGCGCCAGAGGGCGCCGGTGTCGAAGGCGAACCGGCCGTCGGCGCCCAGCTCGAGCCCCAGCCACTCGCTCATGTCGTGGATGTAGAGCTGGTACAGGTTGCCGAGGAGCGCGTCGTTCGCGCCGTCCAGCCGCTCGAAGGTGATCATCGCCGGGGGACCACGTAGATGACTGTGAAAAGGATCCAGCAGGCGACCGCCTTGCCGTGCAGGCGGCCCGGCGAGAAGCGAAAGTGCGTGATGGCCGAGAGAACGGCCGCCTCGCCAAGGCCGTAGCCCGGGTCCTTGAGCACATGGGCGCGTCGCACACGTCCGGTCTCGTCGATGAGGATCTTGAGGATCACCGAACCCTGCGCCTGTGCGGCGAGCGCCTCCCGCGGATACTCCGTTTCGGGGATGGTCACGTCGACGGGCTCGGGCCGCGTATCCAGCGTCCGTGCTGGCACGACCTGGCCCCCCGGCGCGTCCGTCCCTGGTGACGCGGTGGTGCCCCGCTCCGGTGCGGCCGTCGCCGGTGGCGGCGTGGGCCGGCGCTCCGGCGCGGGTGTCGCGCAGCCGGCCAGGAGAGCCAGAGCAAGCAAGACCGGCGCGGCCGGGCCGAGGCTCATCGGCGCGGCCGGGCGCGCGTCGCGGCTCGCGCCGCCGGCTGCTTGGCGGGCTGGGGCGGGAGCTTCGCCGCGGCCGCGAAGGCGCGCGCGATCCAGCCGCGCAGCGCCCGCGGGTCGCGCATCATCCGCTCGGGGAG
>DASZVW010000533.1:0-1860 GCA_035546895.1 Polyangia bacterium | reverse complement strand
GTTCGCGTCGGCGGCGACCGGCGCCGGCGCGGCCGGCGGCGCGGGGGGCGCCGGCGGCGGCGGGACGGGGACGTTCGCCGGGGGCACCGAGACCGGCGCCGCGCCGTTGGGCGCCGCGGGCTTCATCGCCGGCGTATCGGTCGACGGCGAGGTGGTCGGCGGCGGCGCGGGAGCCGCCGTGGTGGCGGGCGCCGGCGCGTCGGCGGCCCGGACCACGCCGGGCAGGGACGTCGTCAACAAGAGCGCGGCGGCGATCGGCTTCAGCAAGGGAGGGGATCCGTTCGAGCGCCGAAACGGCTACCTTCGGCCGGTCGCTCGCCGCACCTTTTAACCGATCCCCGCGGGCGGACTCAAATAGAAATGCGCCCGACTCCGCGGCCCGTCTATAGTGCGCGCGTGACCCCCTCCGATCTCCGCCCGCGCGTTATCTCGTTTTTTTCAATCATCTCGTTTATGGCGGCCGGCGTTTGCGCCGGCTGCATCGGCGTCTCGCAAAAGAAGGCCATCAGCGGCGTAATCGGAGGCACCGGCGCCGACGTGAAGACCTGCCCGCTCGGCGTGCGCCCGGCCGACGACGGCTTGGTCGACGACTTCGAGGACGGCAACAACCAGCTCACGGTCGTCGGGGGACGCGACGGTTACTGGTGGCCGAAGATCGACACCGCCGGCTCGACGCTGAACCCCACGCCGTTCGCCTCCAGCACCGACGCCGGCGACGGCTCGGACGGCGCGATGCACGTCTGGGGCAAGACGGCGAGCGGCGATCCGACCCTCGCCTGGGGCGCCGGCTTCGGCGTCAACCTGCGCGACCAGACGGCGATCTACGACGCCTCCCGCTACGCGGGCGTCGTGTTCAAGGCCAAGGTGGGCCCGGGGGCCTCCACCAGCGTCCGGTTCAACATCGGCGACATCAACACCCACCCGGCCGGCGGGATCTGCAAGACGGGCTGCTGGAATCACTTCGGCAAGTACCTGGTCCTCACCACCCAATGGAAGGAGTACAAGGTGCTGTTCAGCGAGGCTCGGCAGAAGCCCGACTGGGGGAGCCCGCGCCCCCCCTCGATCACCCCGAGCAAGCTCGTCGAGCTCGACTGGTCGATCGATCCCGGCCAGACCTACGACATCTGGATCGACGACGTCGCCTTCCTCGACTGCAAGTAGCCGGCGCGCAGCCCACGCGCCTCGCGCGGCCACGCGGGGTTTTAGCCGCCGCAGCCCGTGGCCACGGCCAGCGCCCGGCAGACCGCGGCCATCCGCGCGGGCCCCAGGCGCCCGATCCGGGTGCGCAGGCGACGCTTCTCGACGGTCTGCACGTGATCGAGGCTGACGGCCGAATCGTGCTTGAGCCCCTCGCCGACACCCACCGCCACCTCCGACGGCGCGCCGATGATGCTCGTTCGGATGGGCGCCACCATCACCGTGTCGAGGAGGCCGATGACCTGTCGGGCCATGCGCCCTCGCCGGCCCAGCCGCCGAGCTCGTCGTCTTTCTTCGTCCGCTTGCCGTAAGCGCGCACGTAAGCGTCGCGGATGGCGTCGCTCCGCCGCCGGCGGAGATAGGCCGCCACCGCGCGCCGCATGACCTCCGAGCGCCCCAGCTTCTTCACCTCGGGGTCTTCGTCGAGCCGCGCCAGAAGTTGCTCGTCGAAGCTGACCTGTATAGCTTTCATATACAGGTATTGTGTTGGGTGGCCGCGGGGACGGCAAGAGGGGCGGCCTACCGGGTCGCCGCCAGCGCCGCCGCCGCCGCCAGCTTGTGCTCGGCCCGCCAGGGCGGCCCCAGCGCGCGGCCCATCGCCTGCAGGACGGCCTCGATGTCCTCCCGGCCGAGCGCGGCCGCGGCGTCGCCGAACACCCGCCC
>DASZVW010000532.1:0-7007 GCA_035546895.1 Polyangia bacterium | reverse complement strand
CGACGGCGCGCCGGCGCCGGTCGCGCCGGGCGCCAGGTCGCCGAGCCGGTACGGCCGCACCAGCAGCAGCTTGAGCCCCTTGGCCTCCGGCCACTTCACCGTCGACCAGACCGTCCCCGTCACCCGCCCCAGGAACATCAGCCCGCCCCCTCGACGATGGCCGCCACCGCGGCGTCGCACAGCAGGCCGCGGTTGTCCGCGCCCGGGCGGAGCACGTTGCGCGCCCCGGAGCCGAAGGCCACCGTCACGTCCTCGCCGGCGCGCGCGTCGAGCACGTCGACGGCCACCACCAGCCGGCCGGTGGGCTGCCCTTCGGCGTCGCGCGCGGCGACCAGCACCAGCTTCCGCCCGTCGAGGCCGCGCGCCTTCCGCGTGGCCCACACCTCGCCGACCACCGCGCCGCGGATCACCGCGCGCCCTCCGGCCAGGTCACCGAGAGCGGGCGCCGGATCCCGGGGGCCGCGCCCGGCGCCGCCATCCGCCCCGCCTCGAGGTCGACCCGATCGACGACCCCCAGCACCGCGGCGTCGACCGGGGCGTCGTTCCCGCCGAGCGACCAGCGCGCCGGCTGGCCCAGGCAGACCACCACCTCGTCCCCCACGCCGGCCTGGACCTCGTCGGTGGCCACCAGGTGGCGCCCGGCGAACGCCGGCTCGTAGAGCCCGTGCGGCCGCACCACCAGCAGCTTGGCGCGCGCCAGCCGCGCGTCGCGCCGCGTGGCCCACACCTCGCCGATGACGCGCCCGAGGATCACGCCGTCACCTCATGACCGTCGACGATGGCGATGACCACGTCCTTGTCGGCCACCTCGGCGCCCACGGTCAGCTCGCGGACGCGGGTGCCGTGGGCGACGATCACCCGGTCGCCCGGCCCGGCGTCGAGCCCGTCGACGGCGACCACCAGCCGCGCCGTCTCGCCGCCCGCCGACTCCGGCCGCACCAGCAGGAGCTTGCGCCCGGCCAGGCTGCCGGCCTGGCGCGCCGCCCAGAGCCGACCCACCACCCGGCCGAGCAGCATCACGGCACCCGGGCGGGACCTACTTGGCCTTGGCCGCGGTCTTCTTGGCGGGGGCCGGCTTCTTGGCGGCCGGCTTCGCCGCCTTGGCCTCGCCGCCCGCGGCCGCCGGGGCGTCTCCACCCGCCGACAGCATGTCGAGCAGCCGCGCGTTCGAGTACTCGCCCAGCTTGGCGACGTAGTCCTTGTCCTTGCCGTGCTTCCGCTTCTCCGCGGCGCTGGCGGCCAGCTGGTCGTGCCCCCCCGCCGCCTTGGTGCGGGTGGCCACCGAATGCAGCCGGATCAGCTTGCCGTTGGCCACGCCGAGCAGCCGCTTGCGCAGGTCCTCCTTGCTCTCGTCACCGGCGTCCAGGATGCCGACGATCTTGTCGACCAGCTTGTCTTTCCCACCGAACTCGTCTTTGACCCGCGCGAGCGGGCTCTTCTTCAATGCCGCGGACATGGTGCACGTTCTCCTTCGAAGGGCGCGTATTTACCGCAATCCGGGCCGCTTGCCTAGGGGGCCGCGCGACCCGCCCGTCGGCGCCGCCACGGCCGAGCCGGCGCCCCCGAAACGCCGCGCGGTGGGGTGGCCCCCGGGCGCCCCGCGGCCCAGATTTTAAAGCGTAGGCTCTCATGCTGCTCACCCTGGCGATCGTGCTGTTCGTCGTCTGGGTCGTCGGCCTCGGGCTGTTCCAGCTGGCCGGCCGGGCCATCCGGCTGCTCATCGTGCTGGCCGTGGTCGCCCTGATCTTCCGCCTCATGTGGGGGCGCTCGGCCCGCGCCGACGTCACCGGGCGCGCGATCTCAGGCACGGCGCGGTAACGGGCCGCCGCGGCCGAGCCCGGGATCGGCCCGCCCCCCGCCGTGGCACGGCCGCTGCACTCTGCGGAGGACCACGGAGGGGAGCATGAGAAAATCTACTTACACGTTCGCAACGGCCGCCGCCCTGGCGGCCACTCTGGCCCTGAGCGGGGTCGCCCGCGCCGGGGACGTCGAGATCGTCAACCCGCAAGGGACGCAGCAGACCGCGCCGGCCGCCACGCCGGCGACCACGGTCGTCCCGGTCGAGCAGCCGGCGCCGCTCGTCGACCCGCCGCGCAAGGTGGTCCACGAGGACGTGCAGCCGCCGCACAACGTGATGTCGACCATCGCCGTCAGCGCGCTGATGGGCGGCGTCGCCGGCCTGCTGGTGGGCGGCGCCATCTACTACCTGGCCGACAACCAGGAGCACGCGGCGCGGATCGGGATCTGGGCGGCCGGCGGCGTGCTGGTGGGGACGGGCGTGGGGATCGTGCAGGTGGTGGCCGACGAGAGCCGGGCCAACGCGGCGGTCAGCCAGCTCTGGCGGCCCGACCCGGCGCCGACCTACCGGCTGGCGCTCTACCGCGTGCACTTCTAGCCGCGGGCGCCGGCCGCGGGACGGCGGCACCGCCTGGCGCGAAGGTCGCGCTTGATCGGCTCTCGGCCCCGTGCTCGAAGTGGGGGAGATGACGGCCGAGCTGGCGGTCCCGATCGCGCGCGACCAGGCGGTGTCCGCCGTCCCCCCGGGGACGGTCGAGCCCTGGCGCCGGAGCGTGCTGCGCGGGATGCTGACGGTGACGGCGGTGGTGGCGCCGCTGCTGGCCGCGCTGGGGATCTTCGTGGGCGCCACCCACCGCGACCCGCAGGACATCGCGGTGATGGCCGCCGCCGGGATCCTGCTTCCGGGCCTCCGCCTGGCCACCGGGATCTGCGTGCGGCGGCGGGCGCTGGCCGCCATCCTGGTCCTGTTCGCGACCGGGATCTTCCTGCTCGGCCGGGCCGGGTTTGCCGCCGGGCTGAGCGTGGTCATCGTGGCCACCTGCGTGCTGGGGGTGGTCACCCTGGGCCGCGGCCTCGGCTTCACCATGATCGGGCTCTCGGCCGCCGCGCACGTGATCATCGGCCTCCTGGTCTCGCACCGGGTGCTGCGCCTCGCCCCGCGCGAGGTCGACCCGATGCTGCTGCGCAACTGGATCCGGATGGCGGCCTCGACGTCGCTGCTGGCGGTGCTGCTGGCCAGCGTGATCGACTTCGTGATCCGGCACGTGGAGGCCAACGCGCGGGCGACCAGCCGCGTGCTCGAGGAGCTGCGCGTGGCCTACGCGCGGCTCGCCCAGCTCCACGGCCGGCTGGAGGCGGCCAAGGAAGAGGAGCGGCGCTTCCTGGCCCACGAGCTGCACGACGAGCTCGGCCAGTCGCTCACCGCGCTCAAGCTGCGGCTGCAGCTCGGCAACCAGGCGCTGGCGGCGCCGGCCGGCGATCCCGCGCCGCAGGCGCTGGCGCTCATCGACCAGCTCATCACGCGCGTCCGCAAGATCTCGGTCGACCTGCGGCCGCCGCTGCTGGACGAGGTGGGGCTCGGCCCGGCGCTGCGGCTCTACCTCGACGGTCAGGCGGCGCTCTCCAAGGTGCCGATCGCGCTCGACGTCGACGACGCCTCCGGCGGCTCGCGCCTGGCCCCCGACCTGGAGATCGCCTGCTTCCGGGTGGTGCAGGAGTCGATCACCAACGCCCTCCGCCACGCGGCCGCGCGCCGGATCGAGGTGCGGATGGTGCGCAGCGCCGAGCGGGTGACGCTGGCCATCCGCGACGACGGGCAGGGGTTCGACACCGCCGCGCTGGGCGACGCCGCGCTCACCGGCCACCTCGGCATCGCCGGCATGCGCGAGCGGGCGCGCGCCCGCGCGGGCGTCTTCCGGCTCACCTCGCGCCCCGGCGCCGGGACCAGCGTCGAGGTCGACCTGCCGGTCTAGTCAGCCGGCCGCGGCGGCCAGGTCGATGAAGCCGCGGATCCAGATCAGGTTGATCTCGTCGGCCAGCGCCGCGGGGGTCTCGGTGGTGGTCTCGATCGCCGCCACGTAAGGGACGCCCGCGCGGTGGTAGCGGTCGGTGATGCTGCCGTCGGGGCAGATGATGAACCCCTCGGCGTCGGCGCGCACGTCGCTCCCCGGCTCGTGGCCCGAGTCGACGATGCTGCTGCGCAGGACCGGCACCAGCGAGCCGGCGCGCGCCATCAGCGGCCGGTACGTCGCCAGCTCGCCGAACACGTAGGCGTAGAACAGCGACCCGTGGATGAAGTTGTCCTGGTGGAGATCGAGCGCGGCGGCCGGCAGCGGCCCCCGATCGAGCTCGCGGGCCAGCGCGGCCGTCTCCTTGGGGAGCCCTTCCGCCGCCGGGACCACGCGCAGGAAGCGCTCCCCCTCACGCAGCTCGCCGCGCCAGACGCCGGGCGCCAGCTCGTAGCGAAGGAAGTCGTTGTTGGGGCGCTCGCCCGAGAGGTTGTAGCGGACGTGCGCCTCGAAGCCCGAGGGGTTCACGCAGGGGTAGATCGCCAGCCCCACCCCGCGCTCGGCCGCGTAGGCCACGATCTCGGCGACGTGCTCGACCAGCGTCAGCGGCCCGGCCTTCTCGTCGCCGTGGAAGCCGGCGGTCACCAGCACCGTCCGCGCGCCCGACAGGCGCAGCCCCAGCAGGGGGAACTCGCGGCCACCCTCGAGCACCGTCCCGTAGCTGAACCGCTCGGCGGGGGCCGGGACCGACGCGGTCCAGCGCGCCAGGTAGTCGGCGAACAACACGATCAAGTCTGCCACGTTTGCCCGCGGGGCGCGCCCCGCATAGGCTCTGCCGCCCATGGCGGACCCCCTCCGCGAGCGCCCCGACGCGTCACCCGCGGCCGGAAAGCCGGCCCGCAGCACCACCACCGACCTGCCGGTGCCGCCCGCGATCCGGCCGCTTTCGCGCGACGGCGACCGGTTCAGCCGCCAGGGGATCAAGGCGATCGGCGTCGAGCGGGCGCCGCACAAGGACCTCTACCACTTCGTGCTCGGGCGGAGCTGGCCGAGCTTCTTCCTGCTGGTCGCCCTGGTGTTCGCGCTGGCCAACGTGCTGTTCGCCTGGCTCTACCTGGCCGAGCCGGGGTCGGTGGCCAACGTGCGTCCGGGATCGTTCGAGGACGCCTTCTATTTCAGCGTGCAGACGCTGGCCACCATCGGCTACGGCGGGATGTACCCGGCCAGCCGCTACGGCCATCTGGTGGTGGCGCTGGAGGCGGTGGTCGGCATCCTGATGGTCGCCCTCATCACCGGCATCACCTTCACCCGCTTCGCCCGCCCGACGGCGCGGGTGCTGTTCTCCGACAAGGTGGTGATCAGCCCGCGCGACGGCGTGCCGCACCTGATGTTCCGGATGGCCAACTGGCGCCGCAACCGGATCGTCGAGGCGCGCCTCAGCGTGGTCATGCTGGTCACCGAGCGGACGCGCGAGGGGGAGGTGATGCGGCGGCAGATCGACCTGCCGCTGGTGCGCGACAAGACCACCGTCTTCTTCCTGACCTGGAGCGCGATGCACCTCATCGACGAGAAGAGCCCCTTCTTCGGCGCCGAGGCGTTGGCGCGGCTGCGCGCGCAGCAGGCGGAGATCTACCTGGGGCTCACCGGGCTCGACGAGACCATCGGCCAGGTGATCCACGTCCGCAAGCAGTACCTGCTGGAGGACATCGTGCCGGGCGCGCGCTTCGCCGACGTCCTCTCGACCGACGAGCGCGGCACCCGGATCATCGACTACCGGAAGTTCCACGACGTGGTCCCGATCGATCCGGGGCCGGCGTAACCCGGGCGCCGGCTACTTCGCCGCGCCCGGGAGCGGGATCGGCAGCGCGGGCGCGGCGGCGCCCTGTCGCACCAGCGACAGCAGGCCGCCGAGGCGGGCCAGGAGATCGTCGAACGCCGCCTCGTTCAGCGTCGCGCGCAGCTCGAAGGTGTTCTCCTTGGCGGCGGTGGTGACGCCGTCGAGGTAGGGCCCCATCCCCAGCATCAGCACCTCGGGGTTCCGCTTGGCGTCGCGCAGCGCCTCGCTCACCTTGAGGACCAGCGCCTTCGCCTCGGCGGCGCTCCCCAGATCGGCCGAGAGCCGGGCGTCGAGCCCCTTGCCGAGATCGAGCCCCGCCGTCAGCGTGAGGATGTCGGCCGCGTCGGCGAAGTGCGGATCGGCGGTGAGCGACTTGCGCGTCGACTCGGGGACGATCGCCGCCGCCCAGATGGCGTGCGCGTGGGCGGCGCGCTCGACCAGGTTGGTGAGGTCGACGTCGGTGGCGGCGCTGTCGACGGGGCGCGCGCTCTCGGCCAGGTCGGCCATCCGCTGGCCCCAGCCGCCGGCCCCCAGCGCGAAGGTCTGGCGGTCGATGAAGAACCCCACCAGGTCCGGATCGCGCTTCGACGACCAGAGCGTGAAGCGGCCGTGCGCGGTGGAGGTGAGATCGTCGCCCGACTTCTGGAGCTGGTCGCGCACGTAGGAGACGAGCCGCGCCTCGTCGAGATCCTCGGCGCGCAGGAGGAGCCCCATCTCGCCGTGCAGGCGCGCCTCCTCGGGGAAGGCGGCGGTGACGCTCATGAGCTGGCGCAGGGGATCGAACCCGGTGCGGCGGGCGAACTCGGCGATCTGCTGCTGGTCGGCCTGGTCCTGCTGCGCCTTCTCGGCCAGCTTGGCGGCGGCCGGGCTGTCGCGCAGCCGGGCCACGTCGATGGCGGCCACCACCTTGGTGGAGACCGGGAACAGCGCCAGCCGCCCCTCGACGGTGGCGGCCCGGTCGTCGCCGCGCCGGCAGCCGCCGCGGCAGGAGCCCATCGCCAGGAGGGCGATCAGGGCTGGAAACAAAACTCGCGTTCGCGTCATAGTGCCTCGGATGTCATCCGGTTGGGCTCGCATGCGTTTCAAGGGGGACGTGGTCTGGGTTCGCGCCGACGCGGCGGGGCGCCCGGTGCTGGACGGCGACGGCCGCGCCGAGATGAAGTATCGCGAATCCGACGCCAAGAGCTACCGCCCGCTGCCGGTCAACCTGACCCCCGACGCCGGGGCCCCCCCCGCGAGCGCCGCGCCGGCCGCGCCCCCCCGGCTGCGGCCGGAGGGCGCCCGGAAGAAGGCCCCCTCGCCGGGCGGCCCGGCGGTGGAGATCTGGACCGACGGCGCCTGCTCGGGGAACCCGGGCCCGATGG
>DASZVW010000531.1:0-1667 GCA_035546895.1 Polyangia bacterium | reverse complement strand
TCCGCGCTGGCCAGCTACCACCCGGCGTCGCCGCCGCCGCTCATTCAGCGCCGGCTGTCGGCGGCGCGGCGCCTCTCCGGCCTGCACCGGCGCGGCGTCACCGGCACGGGGGTCACCGTCGGCGTCGTGCAGCTGCCGCCGCCGGCCAGCACGCGGGAGGTCCCGGTTGAAAAGCCCTGAGGTCGCCGTCGCCGACGTCTGCCTGCTGGTCGAGGGGACCTACCCCTTCGTGGCCGGCGGCGTCTCCTCGTGGGTCCACGACATCATCCGCGGCGAGCCCGAGCTGGGGTTCGCGGTGCTCAACGTGGGGTCGCACCCGGCCGCCTACGGCGAGCCGCGCTACACGCTCCCCGACAACGTGGTGGGCCTGCACCGCGTCTTCTGCCAGGAGACGGCCCGCCCGCCGCTCGACGGCGCCGAGCGCGCCGACCTGCGCGAGCAGATCCGCACCCTGCGCGCCACCGTCGACACGCGCGCGCAGCCGTCGCGCGTGCTCCGCGGGCTGCGCCGGATGCACCTCGAGGGGACCACCGACCTGGAGGCGCTGCGCGACATCCTCGACGATCTGGCCAGCAACGACCTGTCGCTCGAGGAGCTGCTCTACGGGCGGGCCAGCTTCGATCTCCTGACCGCGCTGGCCGAGCGGGTGGCGCCCGAGGCGCCGTTCCTCGATCTCTTCTGGCACTACCGCGCCATCCACGTCCCGATGCTGCGCCTGCTGGCGGCGCCGGTGGTGCCGGCGACCTGCTACCACGCGATCGCCACCGGCTACGCGGGCCTGCTGGCCGCGGTCTGGAGCCGGCGCACCGGCCGGCCGCTGGCGCTCACCGAGCACGGCATCTACGCGCGCGAGCGCGAGATGGAGCTGGCGCGCGCCGACTGGATCCGCGACGCCGCCGCGGGCGACGACGGCGGGTTCGGCCTGCGGACGGCGACCTGGGCGCCGCACATCTCGCCGCTGCGCAAGATCTGGTCGGGGTTCTTCCGGGCGCTGTCGCGGCTGGCCTACGCGCAGGCGGGGCGGATCCTGACGCTGTCCGAGGTGAACCGCGGCAAGCAGATCGCCGACGGCGCGCCGCCGGCCAAGATCGACATCGTCCCCAACGGCGTCGATCTCCCCGACCCGCCGCCGCCGCTGGCCGCCGTCCCCGACGAGGGATCCGCGGAGCTCATCCCGCTGCGGCCGCCGCCGTTGCGGGTGGGGTTCGTGGGGCGGGTGGTCCCCATCAAGGACCTCATCACCTTCATCCGGGCCTGCGACCTGGCGCTGCGCTCGGCCGAGCTCCAGGTCTCGGTCATCGGGCCGATGGACGAGGACCCCGCCTACGCCACCCGCTGCCGCGATCTGGTCGCCCGCCTCGGCCGCGCCGAGCAGATCGTCTTCGTGGGGCCCAAGAAGCCGGCCGAGATCTACCCCAACCTGGACGTGGTGGTGCTGACCAGCTTCAGCGAGGGGCAGCCGCTGGTGATCCTGGAGGCCTACGCGCGCGGCGTGCCGGTGGTGGCCACCGACGTCGGCGCCTGCCGCGAGATGGTCGAGGGGCGAATCACGGCCGATCGCGCGCTGGGGCCCAGCGGCTTCGTCACCCGCGTCGCGACGCCGGCCGAGACCGCCGTCGCGCTGGTCAAGCTGGCCAAGGATCCCAAGCTGCGTCGGGCGATGGGGG
>DASZVW010000530.1:0-1871 GCA_035546895.1 Polyangia bacterium | reverse complement strand
CGCAAGGCGATCGAGGTGCCGCGCCAGCGCCGGCAGTCGGGCGGGCGGGCGCTGACCGTGAAGCACGCGCGCGGCCACAACCTGCACGACCTGACGGTCGGCTTCCCCATCGGCGTCCTCACCTGCGTGACCGGCGTGTCGGGCTCGGGGAAGTCGACGCTGGTGATCGACACCCTGCTGCGCGCGCTGGCGCAGCGGCTCCACCACGCCAAGACGGCGCCCGAGGCGCACGCCGGGCTCGACGGCCTCCAGCACGTCGACAAGGTGATCGACATCGACCAGGCGCCGATCGGCCGCACGCCGCGCTCGAACCCCTCGACCTACACCGGCGTCTTCACCCACGTGCGGGACCTGTTCGCCAACCTCCCGGAGTCGAAGGCGCGCGGCTACAAGCCGGGGCGCTACTCGTTCAACGTCAAGGGGGGGCGCTGCGAGGCCTGCCAGGGGGACGGCATCATCCGCATCGAGATGCACTTCCTGCCCGACGTCTACATCGAGTGCGAGGCCTGCGGCGGGCGGCGCTACAACCGCGAGACGCTGGAGGTGCGCTACCGCCAGGCCTCGATCGCCGACGTGCTGGACATGACCGTCAACCAGGCCTGCGACTTCCTGGAGAACATCCCCAAGGTCCGCCAGAAGCTGGAGACGCTGCGCGAGGTCGGCCTCGGCTACCTCAAGCTCGGGCAGTCGGCCACCACGCTGTCGGGGGGCGAGGCGCAGCGGATCAAGCTGTCGAAGGAGCTGGCCAAGAAGGCGACCGGGCGGACGGTCTACATCCTCGACGAGCCGACCACCGGCCTGCACTTCGCGGACATCGCGCAGCTCCTCTCGGTGCTGAACCGCCTGGTCGACGCCGGCAACACGGTGATCGTCATCGAGCACAACCTCGACGTCATCAAGACCGCCGACTGGGTGATCGACCTCGGCCCCGAGGGTGGCCCCGGCGGCGGCCAGATCATCGCCCAGGGGACGCCCGACGACGTGGCGCGCGTGGCGCAGAGCTACACGGGCCAATTCCTCCGCAAGGTGCTATGAACCGCCGCATGAGGAAGCTCGTCATCGGAGGGGTGCTGGTCGCGGCCGTCCTGGTCATGGTCGCGCGCAGTCACGCGAACGACTCGCTGCTGCCGGTCGGCGCCGCCGCGCCCGAGGTGGTCGGGACGGACGCCAATGGGACGACCTACAAGCTGTCGGCCCAGAAGGGGCACTTCGCGGTCGTCTACTTCTACCCGAAGGACGAGACGACCGGCTGCACCAAGGAGGCCTGCGCCTTCCGCGACGCCTCGGGCGACTTCGCCAAGGCGGGGGTGACGATCTTCGCGGTCTCGCGCGACACCGACGCCAGCCACAAGGGCTTCCGCGCCCACTACCACCTGCCGTTCCCGATGGTGGCCGACACCTCGGGCGCGGTGCAGAAGGCCTACGGCGTCCCCTCGGTGGCGCCGGGGATCGACATCGCGGCGCGGGTGACCTTCCTGATCGGCCCCGACGGCAAGATCGCGCGCGTCTGGCCCAAGGTCGACCCGGTGGTGAACGCCAAGGAGGTCCTGGGCGCCGTCGCCGAGCTGCGGCCGAAGTACAAGTAGCGCGGCCGCGGCGCCGGGCGCTCAGCGCGGCGCCGCCAGCACGCTCCAGTCGGCGTCGGCGTAGACCGCGCGCCAGCCGTCGGCGCCCAGGGCCGCGGCGATCTTCGCGCGGGCCGGCACGAACGCGCAGCGGACGCCGAACCGGTCGAACAGCGGCCGGTACGGCCCCCCCTGCTCGACCTCGAAGCTCTCGCGCAGGAGCGGGAGGGGGAACGGGTCCTGCCGCCCGTCGATGAAGTCGAGCCGCTGGGGGGCGAACCAGACCAGCGCGCCGCCGTCGCCGTA
>DASZVW010000529.1:0-2474 GCA_035546895.1 Polyangia bacterium | reverse complement strand
AGCCGAGGAGCTCGCTGCGGGCCGCCAGCGAGAAGCCGCGCAGCCCGTAGAGCGGCCCGGGGCCGAGCGCCCAGCGCGACAGCAGCGTGGCCACCGTGACCGCCACCAGCGCCGGGAGCGCCAGGTCGAGCGCGGTCGTCTCGGTGACCACCTCGACGACGAACAGCACCGCGGCGATCGGCGTGTTGTAGGCGGCGGCGAACCCGGCGGCGGTGCCGGCCGCGATCAGCGTGCGCGCGCGCCGCGGATCGAGCCGCACCCAGCGCCCCACCTGCGAGGCGACGGCGGCGCCGAAGTGCAAGAGCGGCCCCTCGCGCCCCAGCGAGCCGCCGCTGGAGATGGCGGCGAACGAGGCGCCCGCCTTGGCCAGCGCGGCGGGGACCGAGATGCGACGCCCGGCGACGGCGACCGCCTCCATGATCTCGGCCATGCTGCGGCCGCCGCCGATCCGGACCGAGAGCGCCACCGCCAGGGCGCCGCCGGCCGCGGGGACGAGCACCCGCAGCGCCAGCGGCAGCCGCTCGAACGCCACCAGGACGTTGGGCGCGCGATAGAGGTGGACGAACACCGCCGCCTGCGCGGCCCGGAAGGCGACCGCGAACCCGCCGGCCAGGAGGCCGACGGCGGCCGCGGCCCCGCCGACGTGGAGCGGGACCCGCAGGTGGTGGAAGGCGGTCCGGAGGCGGGCGTGCGTCCCCGCAATCTGCGGCCGGCCCACGCCGGGTCAACGGCTCAGCGGGTGGCGACGTTCTTGGCGCCCCAGCGGGCGACCGCCGCGCGGACCTCGGCTTCCGGGAACTGGGGATCGGCGGCCTTGAGGCCCAGCTCGAGGACGTGCTCGGCGAACACCTCGGCCTCCTTGTAGCTCCCCTTGGCCGCCAGCAGGAGCGCCTTGATCCAGCCGCTATACCAGTCGTCCCGGAGCGCCAGCGACTGGTCGGCGTAGCGGAGGCCGAGGTCGTAGTCCTTCTTGGTCTCCAGCATGTAGCGCGCGGCGTTGGCGTAGGCGCGCCAGGTGTCGTCGAGCGCGCTGAGGCTGGTGAGCACCCCCTGGGTGGTGTCGGTCCGGATGGGGACGTCGACCTTCAGCTTGTCCCAGGCGAGCTCCAGCCAGGCGCCGTCGTCGTTGAAGTCGGCGAAGGCGAAGGCCAGCCGCTCGCGCGCGGGCGCCGGCTTGGGGCGGACGGAGACGCGCGCCACCTCGAGCTCGCGCTTGTAGTCGCGCCCGCTCCCGGACTGGCCGGCGTCCTTGTTGAGGACCAGCGTCCAGGCGCTCTTGCCGGGGATGGCGAACAGCGCGTAGCTGCCGGCGGGGACCGGCTGGTCGCCGAAGCTGACGTCGCGGCTGAAGCGGATCCTCGCCGCCTGGGGCGCGCCCGGCGACCAGAGCTTGTCGAACGGGACCAGCGCGCCCCAGATCTTGCGCCCGCCGACCGCGGGGCTGCCGTACTCGACGGCGATCTCGGTGAGGCCGACCTGCTGCGAGACCTTGCCGACCGGGCTCTCGCGCGGCAGCTCCAGGCCGGCGGCGGGCGTGGCGACGGCGGCCGGCGCGGCCGCCAGCCCGGCGCCCAGGGTGGCCGCCAGGAACGCGAGGCAGGGTCCGGTGCGCATGGCGGGCCAGCCTAGCGGCGGGCCCGGGCGCCACACGTTCCAGTTCGGTTACGACCTGATGACAGCCCCGCGCGCGGGGCGGCTCAGCGGACGCAGCGGACCAGCGCGGCGGTCTGGTTGTCCTGGGTGAAGCCGTCCTCGAAGTTGATGGACCAGGGGGCGTGGGCGCTCGGCGACATCCCGCCGAACAGCGACGACGACCAGTAGGGGGTGGTGGCGGCGGTGTCGGGGAAGGTGCCGGTGTCGATGGCCGGCGAGACCTTGCTGATGGGCGGCACCTCGTCGACCAGGGTTGACAGCTCCTTGATGCTGGGGGTGCGCCAGGTGTGGCCGTTGAGGGTCAGCGTGCTGCAGGCGGTCTGCGCGGTGGCGAAGTCGGTGGTGGCCGTGGTGCCGGCGGTCGCCCAGACGAGGCCCGTGTCGACGTCCTGCACCTCGCCGGTGGCCACCGCCGTGTAGCGCGGGCTGGGCAGGGGCCCGGCATCGGGGGCCGACACGCAGCGGCCGTACTCGAGCTGTGTCCGATCGCCGGCGTTGCTGGTCAGCCCCTCGTAGAAGTTCACGATCCAGGAGTACTGCGGCTTGGTGGCGATCTGCGAGACCACCCAGGGCGAGGAGGTCCAGTGGTACTTGCCGCCGGGAACGCTCGGGAAGGCGGTGGTGTCGATGGCGGGGCTGGTGCGGGTGAAGTCGACCAGCGAGAGGAGCTCGATGCGCGTCGGCAGGTGCCAGGTCCGCCCGGCCAGCGCCAGCGTGGCGCAGTAATTGATGGCGTCGCACCAGGTGTAGGCCTGCGAGGAGGTGACCGCCTTCTGCCAGACCAGCTTGGTCACGTTGTCCGTGACCGTCCCGTCGCCGTT
>DASZVW010000528.1:0-3982 GCA_035546895.1 Polyangia bacterium | reverse complement strand
CGCTCGTGGTGGCGGTGCTCCTCGGCTTGGTCCCGAGCGCGCGCTCGGCCTTCGCTGCCGACGGCGGCACCTCGGCCGTCGCCGCCGACGGCGGAGCGCCGGTCGGTCCCCCTGCGGCGGTACGCTCCAGGGCGGAAGTCGACGCCCGGGCGCTCGAGAAGGAGAGGCCGGCGTGCGAAGCGGGCGATCTCGGCTCCTGCCTCTGGGGCTCGTCGCGGCCTCAGCCGGAAGGCGACCGGCTGAAGTTGCTGGAGAGGGCCTGTCAGCTCGGGCCGCGCGGCTGCGTCGATCTCGCGTATGCCCTGGCCGGCGGATACCACCGCGTCCCGCTCGATCTCCCGCGGGCCCGCGAGCTGGCGGGGCGCCTCTGCAGCTCCGCCGCCGACGCGATCGAAGCGGGCGCCTGTCTGGTCCTGGCGCAGATCACCCCGGAGCCGGCGCAGATCCCGCACCTGCTCGGCCGCGCCTGCGACCTCGACTGGTCGGGCTACCGCGGCGACCTCTACACCAACTACTGGCTGCCCCCGGGACAACCGCCGTTCCAGACCAACTGTCGCGATCGCGCCCGGCTCGGCAAGCCGGTGCAGCGGCGGTCACGTTCGCGCCCGTGAGCTCGGACGCGGGGCGGTTCGGGGGCCCTCGGAGGTGTGTAAAAGATCGCCGGCGGTGCTAGCGTTCCTGGTCTGACCCTCCGGACGGAGCTCTCGCTGGTCCTCTCCTCGCTGCTGGTCGTGTCGATCGGCCTGGCGGGCGGGACCGCCATCTACCAGTCGGCGCGCACGATGCGGCGCGAGCTGACCACCGAGTACCAGCTCTTCGCCGAGAACCGGGCCTTCGCGCTGCGCGACAACTTCGAGATCCTCGAGGACGAGCTCAAGCGCCTGGCCCTCCTGCCGGAGATGAACCCCGCCGATCCGGACCTCTTGCAGGAGGAGCAGATCCTTTCCGGCGCCCACGCCCACTCGGTCCTCTACAACACGGCCGTCCTGCTGCTCGACCGCAGCGGCCGCTGCGTCCGCTCGGTCCCCGACGGGTCGGCGTTCCGCGGCGAGGCGTTCGGCGATCGGACCTGGTTCCAGGCGGTGCGCGGCGGCGAGCCGGGGCCGCTGTTCCGGATCACCGACGAGCCGACGCTCGGGCAGACGCTGAAGATCGTGCAGCCGGTGGTGCGCGGCGGGCGGTTCGTGGGGGCGCTGGTGGGCGTCATCGCGCTGGCCGAGGACAACCTCATCTCGCCCACCTTCCGCGAGAACCTGCCGCGCGACACCGACGCCGTCCTCGTCGACCAGGACGCCGGCTTCGGCAGCCCGGGCCGCGTCATCTACCCGCCGGCGCGCCCGCGGGTGATCGGCGGCTCCGGCTGGGCGGAGGCGATCGCCGCCGCCTCGCACGGGCAGAGCGGGACGCTCATCGCCGAGAGCGGCGGGCAGAAGGCCCTGTTCGCCTACGCGCCGGTCGGCGGCGGCACCCGCTACGCGGTCGTCTTCTCCTGGCCCTGGCGGACGCTGACCGCCAACATCGAGCAGCAGGGGGCGACGCTGGGCGGGATCCTGGTCTTGGGCATCATCGTGGCGACCATCGCCGGCGTGCTGCTGTCGGCCTACCTGACCCGGCCGCTGCAGGCGCTGGCCGAGGGGGCGATCCGGATCGCGCGCGGCGAGCCGCTGCCGCCGGCCTCGACGCCCCGGCCGGCCGGGACCGAGGAGGTCTCCACGCTGCTGGGCGCCTTCGAGCACATGGAGGAGTCGATCCAGAAGCGCGACCAGGAGCTGCGCGAGGCGGCCGGCCTGCTCGAGCAGCGCGTCCGCGACCGCACGCAGGAGCTGGTGGCGACGCAGGCGGCGCTGGTGGAGGCCGAGCGGTTCGCGGCCATGGGGAAGACCTCGGCGGCCATCGCCCACGAGCTCAAGAACGCGCTCAACGGGCTGGGCATGGCGGTCGAGCTCATCGCCCAGGACCCCGCCAACAGCGCGCGGGTGGCGCGGCTGCGGCCGCAGGTGGTGGGCGAGATCGCCCGCCTGCGCGACGTGGTCGACTCGCTGCTCTCGTTCTCGCGCTCGCCGCGCATCGACCGCGCGCCCGCCGATCTGGCGGCGGTGGTGGCGCGCGCGGCGGAGGCGGTGAGCGACCTGGTGGCCGACCGCGGCGTCGCGCTGACGGTGGAGGCGCCGCCCACGTTGCCGGTCCGCTGCGACGCCCACAAGATCCAGGGGGTGATGGTGAACCTGATCAAGAACGCGGTGGAGGCGGGGCAGACGGTCAACGTGGCGGTCGGCGCCCACGACGGCGAGGTGGCGATCGCCGTCGGCGACGACGGGCCGGGGCTCTCCGCCGAGGCGCGCGCGCACCTCTTCGAGCCGTTCTTCACCACCAAGCCGAACGGCACCGGGCTGGGGCTGCCGACCTCGCGCCGGTTCGTGGAGGCGCACGGCGGCGCCATCGAGGTCGGCACCTCCGAGCTGGGCGGGGCGCTGTTCCGGGTGCGGCTGCCGATCGGCGTCGGCGCCGAGCCGGAGCTCCCCGCCGCCGAGGTGCGAACTTGAAGCCGACCGTGCTGGTGATCGACGACGAGAAGACCTTCCGCATCGTGGCCGAGGAGGCGCTGGCGGCGGAGGGGTTCTCGGTGACCACCGCCTCCAGCGGGCGCGCCGGCCTGACCGCCTTCCAGCGCGACCCCTGCGACCTGGTGATCCTCGACCGGCACCTCCCCGACACCGACGGGATCGCGGTGCTGGAGGCGATGACCCGCGAGTCGCGCGAGCGGGACCTCGACACCCTGGTGGTGATCGCCACCGCCTACGCCGACGTGGCCAGCGCCGTGCAGGCGCTCAAGCTGGGGGCCTTCGACTACCTCTCGAAGCCGCTGCAGCTCCCGGAGTTCGTGGTCACCGTCCGCAAGGCGATCGAGGCCCAGCGGCTGCGCGCGCAGGTGCGCCAGCTCGCCGGGCGCGCGCAGGCGGCGATGGGGGACTTCGTGGTCGGCGCCTCGGCGGCGATGCAGAAGGTGATCGACATGGTCGACAAGGTGGCGGAGGCGCCCGACACCACCGTCCTCATCCAGGGCGAATCGGGGACCGGCAAGGAGCTGATCGCCGACCTCATCGCGCGGCGGACCGTGGGCCGCAAGGACGGGCCGTTCGTGGAGATCAACTGCGCCTCGGTGCCGGAGAGCCTGCTCGAGAGCGAGCTGTTCGGCCACGAGCGGGGCGCCTTCACCGACGCCAAGACGCAGAAGAAGGGGCTGTTCGAGGAGGCCGACGGCGGCACGCTGCTGCTCGACGAGGTGGGCGAGATGCCGATGCCCACCCAGGCCAAGCTGCTCAAGGTGCTGGAGGAGATGACCTTCCGGCGCCTGGGCGGCACGCGCGATCTGTCGATCAACGTGCGGGTGGTGGCGGCCACCAACAAGGAGCTGGCCGACGAGGTGGAGAAGGGGGGCTTCCGGCTCGACCTCTACCACCGGCTCGACGTCTTCCACATCCGCGTCCCGCCGCTGCGCGAGCGCCCGGAGGACATCTTGCCGCTGGCGACGCACTTCCTGGCCCGCTTCGCCACCCGCATGCGCAAGCCGGCCGCCGCCTTCGCCGCCTCGACCGAGCGGCTGCTGCTCGGCTACGACTACCCCGGCAACGTGCGCGAGCTGCGCAACGTGATCGAGCGGGCGGTCATCCTCTCGACCCGCGAGGTGATCGACGACGACTGCATCGTCCTCTCGGGCCCCTCGCGCACGGCCGCGGCCGCGACGCCGCCGTCGTTCTTCGCCATCGACGTCGACGCCGCCGGCAAGCCGCCCGATCTGGAGGCGCTCGAGCGGGCGTACATCGCGCGCCTGCTGGCCTTCGCCGGCGGCAACCGCACCGCCGTCGCCCGCCTGCTCGGCGTCTCGTACCCGACCATCGCCAAGAAGATCGCCGACTACGGGCTGGCCTAGGGCCGCCGCGGCGCGAGCGGCCGGACCGCGCCGTTGAAGCTTTCGCGCGCC
>DASZVW010000527.1:0-3082 GCA_035546895.1 Polyangia bacterium | reverse complement strand
ACCAGATCGGCCACCGCTTCAAGACGGGGGACGGCCACTTCACGCACCCGCTCGTCACCGACCAGCTTGCGAAGTCGCGGAATGCCCTGCAGGACCGCCGGCGGGGCGCGGATGCGACGAACGCAAAGCGAGCCGCCAAGCGCTACGCCCAGCGTGACGCTGAGCGTGCGCTGACCGAATCGCCCAGCGTGGCGCCCAGCGCTACGCATAGCGAGACACTCGGCGAGGCGGGAGCCACCAAATTGTCGCTCAGCGCATCGCCCAGTGGCGCGCCCAGCGAGACGCTCAGCGCACGCTCAGCGGGTCGCAATCAAAGTCAGATCCCAAAGTCAGATCCAATCCAAAGCCAAAGCGAGCGCCAAGGGGGAGCGGGGGAAGCGCCCGCGCCCGCCGGGCCGGACCTTGGGGAGATCCGGACGCTCTACCCACTCTCGGCGCAGCTCGCCACCAGCGATCCGAAGCGCTGGTGGGAGCTGAGCGAGCTTCACAACCTCCGCCGGCGCCCGCGCGAGGCGCAGCACGAGGCGATGGAGCAGATCCTCACATCGACGAGGCGAGCGTCATGACCGGCGTCGCCTGCGATGTCTGCATGCTGTCGGTCGACGCCATCGACGCCGCCGTGTTCACCGAGTACGACGCCAACGGGCGGTGCGTGCGGATGGGTCTCGCGCACGCCCACTGCGTGGGCGTGCTCCGCCAGCGTCTGGGGGATGGCGAGGCCACCGTCGCCGACCAGCCCGCCAAGGCGTTCCTCGAGACCACCGCGGTGCGCGGGCCCAAGAGCCACTCGGGGCGTCTGGTGCTCGAGCGGGTGGAGCAACTTTGGCGCCGCAATGTCCGCCGGTGGCCGACTCGGGAGAAATCCGCATGACCGGCGACGAACTCCTAACCCCAACCGAGATGCGGCTCTTGGCGGCGATCAAGGCCAATCCGGGCGCCACGTCCGCGGACCTGGCCGCCGAAATCGGCAACAGCGAACGGCACGTTCGTCGCCTGCTCGCCCGGGAACGCGTCCGGAAGGCCCTGGACGCCGCCGCACGGGCTGGGCTGGCGTCAGCGTCCAGCGTGCTCGGTCGGAACGCACAGCGCGCGGCTGAAGCGCTCGCAGGCATGGCCGCGGGGACGTCGAAGGCTACCACGCCGCGCGTGCAGGCGTGCCGGGCTGTGCTGGACGGCGCCGGGCGCCTGATCGATCTCGTCGCGCTCGAGGACAGGATCAAGCGGCTCGAGATGGAGCGCGAGCCGTCCGGAGGGTTGCAGTGAGCACGGGCCGCGAGGCCGTCGGGCTCTCCAAGCGGATCCGCCGTCTTGAGAAGCCGGAGGACGACACCGGCGAGGTCCGGGTGGTGCTTCACCTTCCCGCGAACGGCCGCGACCTACCCGAGCCAAAGCCCATCCGTGGCAGCCGCCTGGTCCTGCACCACCCCGAGCGCCTCCGCGCGGCCATGGGTGCCGGAGCCACCGAAGACGCGGCATGGGCGGCCAGCGAGATGACGCCGGCCGAGGTCGAACGCTTTACCGCGGAGGTCGATCGGTGACCGTCCGTCGGTATCCGCTCGGGGGCCTTCGCGAGCTCCGAACCAACCGCGTGCAGGGGAAGGTGTTCCTCGCAATCCACGTTCACGATGGCCTCCCCGCCGATCCGCGCCACAAGGGTCTCGTACTCGAGGACGCCGAGCTCGACACGCTACGATCTGCGCTGGCGGACCTGGCGGGCGAGACGCCGCAGGAGCCAACGTGACGCGAAGCTACCAGCAACTGCATCGCCGCCTCGACGCGATCATCGCGCGTAGGAGGTCGTCCCTCTCGGAAGAGCAGTCTGTCATCAAGTTGACTTCCTCCGAGATGAGGATCGAATTGCGTCGTTGCGTCGGTCTTGGCCCCGACGCCGACGACCGCACCACCATGAACGCCGCTATTGAGCTGGCGATTGCGGTTGGACGGCCCGAGTACGCCGACGAGTTTCGCTCGCTGTTCCGAGACTACTTGGAGGCCACGTGATTCGTTTCGCCACCGCCGCCCTTGTCATGGGGGTCCTTCGCGACGCGCCCACCGTCGCGTACGAGCGGGCAGTGGGAATTCCGCAGCGGTCCCTGCTGGGTCGTGACCAGCAGACCAACCCGAGACGCGCCGGGCGTCTGCAGCGGGAACCCGGCACTTTTCTCCATCGGGGGCCTTCAATTCCGTTGAGCCCGAACTGCAGCGCGCGGGCCGTTGATCGATGGAGCGCCCGAAGCCATGGCCAGCCGCCTCGAACCAGCGGCTGGGCGCGCGGGGGCCGCGCTGGCGGGAGCCCCCACTTTCTCCGTCGGGGGGTACACGCAATTCCCCGATTCCCGACGCGCGGGCCGTTGCCGACGGCAGAGCCCACACGCCATGGCCGGCCGCAAGCAGCATCCAGCGGTTGGGCGCGCGGGGGGCGCGCTGGCGGCACCCCCCACTTTTCCGTCGGCGCTCAACGCCGGATGACACTCGAACCGGCCTCGACGGCCGGAGTAACCCAAGGAAAACGGAGACCAACACAATGACGATCACATGCAGGGCTGTCGACCGCATCGACCTCCCGACCCAACGAACGATCACGCCCGAGGGCTTCCTGACCGCGCGTGCCCGCATCGCCCGAACGGGGATCTACCAGTACAAGGCGCGCGAGCTCGGCCTGCCTGGCCTCGACGGCGACACGGTTCTCCGCGTGCTCAGGCCGGATGACGAGGTCTTCCACCCGGACGCGATGCGCTCGTTCGATGGGGTGGCGCTGGCCAACAACCATCCTCCCGAGAACGTCTCGTCGAAGCTGTGGCGGAGGATGGTGGCGGAGGGCCGCGTGATCGGCGACGTCCGCGAGATCGGGCGCGACGACACGCCCGGGCCGGGCGGGGTCAAGTACCTGACCGCGAAGCTCACGGTTCGCGACGACAAGGCCATCACGGCAATCGTCGACGGCAAAGCGCAGTTGTCGTGCGGCTACATCTTCGACGCCGACATGACGCCCGGGGAGTTCAAGGGGCAGAAGTACGACCTGGTCCAGCGGAAGATCCGCGGGAACCACGTCGCCGTCGTGGATTCGGCTCGCGGTGGGCCC